>CAYPHP010000903.1:0-1849 GCA_964410045.1 uncultured Acidobacteriota bacterium
AATTCCCGCAGCCGGTTCCTACGTTGGCCAGCCGTCCCAGTTGCTCTTCGATGGATCGGGGAACCTCTACTTCGCCGACGGCGGACAGAACCTGGTCCGCCGGATCGATGCCGCGACCGGGTTAGTGACCACAGTGGCCGGTACCTTTAACGTTTTCGACGGAAGCGCCGGACCTGCGGTGGTGCTGTCCACGCCGGTGAAGCTGGCCTTCGACCGGTCCGCCAATTTGCTGATCGCCGATCAAGCCCATCACCGAATCCGGAAGCTCGACGGACTCACCGGCGTGGTCACCACTCTGGCCGGGACCGGCCAGCCCGGCGCGACCGGCGATGGCGGGCCAGCCACGGCCGCCACGTTGCAGTTTCCTGCCGGAGTGGCCGTGAACGCGGCGGGCCACATTTTCATTTCCGACACCGCCAACAATCGCATTCGCCGAGTGGACGCGGGGACTCTGGCGATCACCACGATTGCCGGCACCGGTCAGGCCGGAAACGCCGGCGACGGCGGTCCGGCCACGCAGGCAACTCTGATCAGTCCCGATGGACTGGCGTTTGACGCCGCCGGGAACCTGTACGTCGCGGACGCCGGCAATGGATTGGTCCGCAAGATTGCAGCGGGAACCGGAATCATTTCCACAGTGGCCGGTAACCGGACCTATGGATATACCGGCGATGGCGGCCCGGCAACCGCCGCGAGTTTGCACGTTCCCACCGACGTGGCCATCGACACGGCCGGCAACCTGCTGATCGCCGACCGGCGGGCGCACGTGATCCGCAAGGTGGATCTGGCGACCGGCTTGATCTCTACCATCGCCGGCACCGGGGTCGAAGGCTATAGCGGCGATGGCGGCCCCGCGACGCGAGCGCGGCTCTCCGAGCCCAACGCCATCCAAGTGGATGCGGCAGGAAACATCTTCGTGGCGGACGGCAGCGTGGGTGTGGTCCGCAAGATCGCCGCCGGCACGGGAACCATCAGCACCGTGGCCGGAAGTCCCAGCACGATCCGCTTCCTCGGGGAGGGCGGCCTGGCCACCGTGGCCGGAATGAATCCCTTTGGCTTGGCCTTGGACGCCCAAGGTAATCTGTTCATCGCCGATCAGGCTTTCAACCGGGTCCGCAAGGTCACTCCGGCTCCGGTGATTCCGGTGCTTTCGGTAGCCCCGCAGTCGTTGTCCTTCAACAGCCCGCAGGGAGGCGCAGCGGTGCTGGAGCGGACCTTCCATATCTCCAGCGTCAATCTTGCGCCTCTCACATGGACCGTGGAGAAGCAAGGCGCGCGCGCGGATTGGCTTACCGTAACGCCGTCGTCCGGCGCCGCGCCCAGCGTGGTGACGGTGCGCGCGGACCCGGCGGGTCTGGCTGCCGGTGTGTACCAGTCCAGTCTGCTGATTACGGCGGCGGGGGCCACCGGATCGCCCCAGACCGTGTCGGTCAGTTTTCAAGTGGACGCCGCGACCACGCGCGTCGTGGCGCTCTCGACGCAGGCTTTGACTTTTCAGGCGGTGTCCGGCGGAATCAATCCGCCGGCCCAAGCCCTGCTCGTCTCCAACGCCGGGACCGGCGCGCTGCAGTGGTCGGCCACCGTGCAACCGCCCGATGCCGCCAATTGGCTGACCCTGTCGGCGTCGTCCGGCGCCGCGCCGAGCCAGTTGTTTCTCACACTGAATGCCCGGCTGCTCTCTCCAGGGGTCTACCGCGCTTCAGTGATTGTTCAAGATCAGCAAGGCAGTTCGTCCAGCACATGCACCGTGCTGGTGACCATCAGCAGCCAGGGCGCGGCGATCCTGCTGAGTCACACCGGACTCCACTTCATTGCCGTGGAAGGCGGGTCCAGCTTGCCGTCCCAGCAA
>CAYPHP010000904.1:0-1849 GCA_964410045.1 uncultured Acidobacteriota bacterium
GGTTTCGCCGTGGTTACGCAGTTCGTTGGGATGCGTGGCGCCCAGCACGATGTACACGAGGTCCGGAAACTCCGCCAGAACGCGCGGCAGGGCGTTGAACACGTGCTCGATACCCTTGCTGGGCGACAGCAGCCCGAAGGTGAGCATCACGATCCGCCCCTCCACTCCGAACTGGTCCTTGAAGTAGGTGGGGTCCACGAAGCCGACGTCGGGAATGCCGTGAGGAATCAGGTCGATCTTGGCGGGCGACACGCCGTAGACCTCTTGCAGCATCTGCCGCCCGCGCTCGGCCATCACCACCAGCCGCGTCGAGAGCGCGCCCAACTCCTGCATCACGCGGCGCTGGTCGCCCCTGGGCTCGCGCAAGACGGTATGGAGCGTCGTCACCACCGGCATTCTCAATTCGCGCAGCAAGGCCAGGATGTGCCCGCCCGCGGGCCCGCCGAAGATGCCGAACTCGTGCTGGAGGCACACGATGTCCACGTTGTTGATGTTGAGGAAGTCGGCCGCCCGCAAGTAGGAGGGCGAGTCTTGTTCCTCGACCTCGAATCGCACCACTTCCGGGTACTCGTAACCGCCGGGAATATCGTTCACCGACACCGCAAAGCACTGGCTGCGGGGATAGGCGCCGGCGACTGCGGTCAGCAGATCTGTTGTGAACGTCGCGATGCCGCACTTCCGCGGCAGGTGGTCACCGACAAAAGCGATCTTGCGAACGTTGGGATCTTCCTTCACGCGGCACCCTTTGATCGAACTTTCCTCACGCGGCCGCCGAACCCTGCGGACCGGCCGCTTTCGCGGGATCTCTCTCCGCGTGTTGCAGCCAGGCAGCGGGATGACGCCGGACCACGGAGTTCCATTCCCTCACTTCCACCCAGTTGCTGTCTTCCGGCAGCCAGCCCAGAAACTCGCCGGGCGTGCCTTGATAGGGTCCTTTCGCCAGGATGACTCGGTCGCCCGCGGCGAATGCGGGACTCGGTGCGGTTGTTGATTCGATTCTCATGGGTCTCTGCGAGAGCCTCCGCTCATGGCATTTGCACGGCGTGCGCCAAACGCGATGCCCTGCTTTCAGCTACCTAGGATCAATCCGGCCCGGGCCGTGGATGCCGGGGGCGTGTGTGAAAGTGCAGGAATTGCACGAGATCCACTCGAGGCTCGGGGGAGATCAGCCATTTCGGTTCGCGTCAGCCCTGTTTTCTGGCGGCCGAATGCCGGTTGAGCAGACCAATGATCTTGGCCGCAGAGCGGGGGGCGCGCACCCCCTTCGTGACAATCTGCCGATTCTCCAACCGCTTGCCGTAGATGGCTTCGTTGTCATCCAGATCCTGCCTCAGCGTCGCTCCAGCCAGGGAGATCCCGGCAAACAGTCCTCTCGAGCGCGACCAGGTCAGGATTTCTGCGGTCATCTGGACGTCCGTTTCAGCCGTGGCGGAGCGCCCGACCGGCCCGGCAGCCACTCCGGCCTCGCCGCCCAAAGTGAAGCGGCTGGACAGGAGCTTGTCCATTCCGCCGGGGTTCATCACCAGCATGATGACGTCCGTCTCCGACCCGCCGATCTGGAAACCGAAGCTGCCGCCTTCCATGCGAATCGTTCCCGGAGCCGACCAGCCTTTTCCGCCGGCTTGGCGGCAGAACAGGTGGCCTTTTCCATACTTAGCACCCACGATGAACGCGGCTTTCTTGACTCTTGGAACAATCACGACGCATTGCGCCTTCTCCAGAAGATTCTGGGGAATCGCGTGGTCGGGGATCGACATCACTTCCGAGAAAACGGTGGCGCTCTCGGCTAAGCGATCGGTGGCTTCTTTGTTGGTGGCGGCCAGCGGTGCAAGGGCAAGAGCGAGGACGA
>CAYPHP010000905.1:0-1849 GCA_964410045.1 uncultured Acidobacteriota bacterium
AGATCTTCGGCGACCGCATGGAAATGAGACCGGACACCAGGGTGCTGCACAAGGTGAGGCCGACGATCACCCACAGGTTCTTGCGCAGGATGGAGAGGTAGCGGGCGATGTTCAACTCGCTCTGATCTCCGCCCGCGGGCAGGTGCATCGACGCCGGGTAACCTGCGGGGTAACCGGGCCGGGGAGCCTCGACGGGCAGTTGCGAGTTCGGTGCGTTCAAATACTTCACGATTCGTTTCTCACCTTGTTGATTGCCGGCGGCGAGCGCCGCCTCTTCCTCAGCGTCCCGCGGAGATGATCGCCACTCCGGAACCGATCGACAGCGCCGATTCGGCGGCCCGCACCAGCGCTTTGCGCCCGCCGCTTTCGGGAACCAGCAGAATATCGTTGGCGATCATGGCCACATCCTCGCCCTTCCGCTGCAGGATCTTCTTGGCGTTGACCGCGATCTCCTGGGTGCGGCCGTCGGGCAGCTTGCGGCGCAGCACCGCCTGGTCGAGCTTGGCGAAGCGCGTGGCGTTCCCGGCCGCGATCAGCGCTTTCAGCACGGTCCAGTCGCGGTCGTCGCCCATGGGTATGGGTCCGGTGCGGTTCACCGCGCCACCGATGAAAATGAAGTCCTGACGCAGCACGCTGATTTCGTCGCCGGGCTGCAGCGCGATGTTCAACGCCGGATCGCGCCCCTCGGTGAGTTCGCGGATCGGCACCACCAGGCGCTGCGGTTCGCCCGCGGCGCCGGGCGGCTTGCGCAGGATCACGATGGTGGCCCCGGCGTTGGTGTTCAAACCGTTGCCCAGCGCGATGGCCTGCATCAGGGTCATGCGCGGCACGTACTCCACGACCCGCGGGCTCTGGAAATTCCCCGACAGCGTGATGAAGGCGCTCTTGTTCTCCTTCACCCACACCAGGATCTGGGGATTGCGCAGCAGGCCGGCCTTCGTGTAGGCGTCGGCAATGGCCGCCTGGAGTTCCTCGATGGTCCGGCCCGCCGCCTTTATCCGCTCCTTGAGCAGGGGCAGACGCACGTAGCCGTCGTTCTCCACGCGATAGTCGCGGGAGAGATCCTGGTCGCCGTAGACCGTCACCGTGAGCACATCGGCGGATCCCACCACGTAGTTCGGCCGGCTCGGGCCCGGGTCCGCGGGCGGAGCGGGAACTTGCGCAGGCATGGACGCGGCCAGCGCTACGAGAAGAGCTACACCCAAGGCGGCGCGGCGGACGGCATAAGGAGACATACGAAACTCCGTTCAGTCTACGGGCTTTCTGAACTCAGGTCAACACAAGGGGACTTCTTTTGAAGGCCTCTTTCTTTTGAGTCACTCTTGAGTCACCTTGACCCGCCACCTCCATCGCGGTAGGCTAGCGGGCATCGCGGTAGAGGCAGCGGGCAAGGGTCTGTTTTCCACAAGTTTCGTTCGCGGCCGGATTCCTTGCTCGCCGGCATTCGACCGTCCCTTGAACAACCATGGAGGTTGTATGCGCAAAGCGCTGCTTCACTTCTTGAGTTTTGTGTTGTTTGCCGGCCTGCTGGCGAGTCAGGTCAGCACGGCAAGCTTGACCGGCCTGGTCACTGATCCGACGGGAGCCTCTGTTGCGGACGCGCGCGTCACGGCGCGGAACAAGGCCACCAACGTCTCCCAGAGCACGACGACGGACGCTTCCGGCTACTACAACTTTCCGTTGCTGGCGGTCGGAAACTACGAAGTCGCCGTGGAAAAACAGGGCTTCAAGAAGGGCCTGGCGCAGGCGGTGACCTTGCTCGTGGGCCAGAAGACGCGCTTCGATTTCGCCATGCAACTCGGCACGGTCGCGGAGTCGGTGAATGTCGATTCCACCGCGCCGCTGGTGA
>CAYPHP010000906.1:0-1838 GCA_964410045.1 uncultured Acidobacteriota bacterium
CATCCGTGAAACTGAGTGTGCCAGGCTGGTTCTGAAATCGAGCCGGGGTTTCACGGAAGAAGCCAGAACAGTTGATCAGTTCGAGTTCGGGGGCTTCCAGCAGGACATTCGTGATTCGGCTAGCAAACCGCCAAACCTCGCTTCCGAAGCAACACCGCGGCGACTTCAACAAACACGTATTCTGGCAGCAGGCCAGCACCCCATAATCCGGAAAGCAAGGCTTGCATCTGAAGGCTCGCCATGGTGTGGTGTACGTCGCGCTCGTTGTGAAACGCAACGACGAAACTGGTGTCGAGCACGACCACAACGGCTCAGAGATCGTAGACGATCTCGTCGATCTGTTCGCTCAATCGCTCATTGCCGGGCGGATAGGGTTCTGGCTGCAGTTCCCGCAGGCTGCGCCCCTTCTTGCGGTCGGACAGCAGGAGGTACGCGCGGATGGCCTCGTTCATCTCCTCGCCCACGGTGCGTCCCATCAGCGCAGCGCGAGCTTTCAATGCGCGATACGCCTGGGGGTCCAGGTTGCGGATGGTGGTATCCATAGCACGATTGTAACAGTTGTGTTACGCAGAGCCCTCGGCCTCTCCGGCTCCACGATCTCGGCAAATCCCGCGTTCGGAGGCGCGGACGAACGCCGCCAGATGCTTGGCTTCCGGCGTGGCTACTTCCTTCTCAATGCGTTCGATCGCCGTCGCCAGGGGCAATCCTGAGCGATACAGCAGCTTGTAGGCCCGCTTTAGCGCGGCGACCTTATCTGCTTTCATCCCGTAACGCCGCAACCCGACCAGGTTCAGGCCGATGGCCGCGGCGTTGAACTCGGAGACCATCACATAGGGCGGAATGTCCAGGTTCACGCGCGTATTGCCGCCCACCATGCACAATTGTCCGATGCGCGAGAACTGATGGATCACCACGCCGCCGGAGACGAAGCAGTGGTCTTCCATCAGCACGTGGCCGGCCACCAGCGTGTTCGAGCAAATCGTATTGTTGTCGCCGATCTTGGAGTTGTGGGCGATGTGCACGTTGGTCATTACGTAGTTGTCATTGCCCACTTCAGTCAGCGAGCCGGGCGCCGTCCCGCGGGAGATGGTCAGATACTCGCGCAGCACGTTGTTGTTGCCGATGCGCAGGTAGCTGGGCTCCTCTTCCTGAAACTTCTTGTCCAGCGGGTCGGTGCCGAACTGCGCGCCGGAATAAAGGTGGTTGCCGCTGCCGATGGTGGTGTAACGCTTGACGATCACGAAGGGATCCAGGCGATTGTTCGGCCCGATCTCCACGTCCTGCTCGATGATGCAATAATCTCCAATGACCGAGGTGGGGTCGACGCGCGCGCCGGGATGGACGATTGCGGTGGCGGCAATAGGCACGTTTAGAAATGTAATCAGCAGGAGAGGAAAACACAATGCCTGAGTACACCGTGCAGGAACTGGCGGAGTTCTGCGAAGGGCGGGCGGAAGGCGACTTGGACCGGCGGCTCTCGGGGGCGGCCGCGCCGGAAGGCGCGACGGTCACGGACCTGGTGTTCGCCGACTCTGAGCGCTCGTCGCGCGCCGCGCTCCAAAGCTCTGCCGGATGCGTACTGCTCGACGGCACCTTGCCCGCGCCGGGCCGCACGGTGATCCGCGTGGGCCAGCCCAAGCTGGCTTTTGCCCGGCTGGCGATGCGGCTGTGCCCGCCGCGCCGTCCTGCGCCCGGAGTGCATCCGCAGGCTTCGGTCGCGGCGGATGCGCGGTTGGGACGGGATGTGCACGTAGGGCCCGCCGCCGTAGTCGAGGCCGGTGCGGTCATCGGCGACCGAACTGTCATCTCCGCCGGTTGCGTGGTCGGCGAGGGATCGC
>CAYPHP010000907.1:0-1835 GCA_964410045.1 uncultured Acidobacteriota bacterium
AATCCCCAACTGTTCCGGCTGGATCGAGCCGATGATGTTTACGACCACCAGTTCCCTAGGCTCCACGGCCAGCACCGCCAGTCCGGCGATCTTGCCGTCCTTCTGGAACAGGCAGACGTCGGCATGCTCGCCGTCGCGCTTGTTGCGAACGGAGACGATGCAGGCCCAACCCGGCGCCTCAAGCTGTTTCTGAATGCCTTCGTAGTCTTTGGAAGAGAATGCGTTTTCCCTGTCAAACTCGAAGGTGCGCACATAGATTGCCGACAGGCCGTCCACCACCTTCTTGAGCTTCTCGGCATCCGGATCGTCTCCCAGGAAGCTCCGCCCCAGCTTGAGCATGGAACCATCGAGGGTGATCGAGACTTTCTCCGACGCCTTCTCCGCCAAGTGGTCCAGGCTCAGGGTCAGCCTGGGACCTTGCGCCGCGAGCGGCAGAACACAGAAGAAAACGATAAGGCTCCGCTTCATGACCCACCTCATTGTTGGTGCACCATACGATTCACACGATTCAACTGCGTGCCGGTGATCTGCAGGGCCTGCATGATCTGGTTGCGCGCCTCCAGGGCACGCTGTTGCTGCACATGTTGCCGGTAGCCGGCTCCGACGGCGATCAAGAGCAGGGCCAGGGCGCCGGCCGGAATCAGCCAAGTGCGCCACCACGACGATTCCTTCCGCTCCTTCTCCGCGGCAATCTTGGCCATCACCCGGGCGGAAAAGTCCGGCGAAGGATCTCGCTGCTGCAAGGCCTGCTTCAGTTTTTCTTCCATGCGATCCATAACTATTTCTCCAAACGGTCTTTGAGCATCTGCAGGGCGCGGTGCAAGCGGCTCTTCACCGTGTTCACCGGCCACCCCAGGCTGGCGGCGATCTGGGTCGGCTCCATATCTTCCTGGTAGCGCAACACCACCACCGCTCGAAACTTTTCCGGCAACCCGCGGACCAGGTTGCCGACCCGGTTCAGCGCCATCAGGTCGGGGGTCTCCGGGGCTTCGCCTTCTTCCACCCAATCGTCCAAAGCGATGTGCTTGCGCTTCAGACGCCAGCGGTAGTGATCGATGCACTTGCGCGTGGTCACCTGCCGCAGCCAGAAGACCAGGTGCGATTCGCTTTCAATCGACCCCAGGTTCTGGAACATCTGCACGAAGACCTCCTGGGCCAGGTCTTCGGCAGCGGACCGGTCGCCAAAAAAGTTCCAGGCGATGGAGAAGACCATCCGCTGGTGCTGGCGCAGCAAGACCGCAAAGGCAGCTTCATCACCGGCAGCGGCTTGCGCCAGAGTGCCCGTCATGCTCGCCGCCATCTGAGGTTCCAACGACACGGCCTTGGCTGCCATCTTGCTGTCCTACATGAGAATACGGCTGGGGTCCTGGATCGGGTGCAAAAACTATGGTCCCCTCCAACCCCTATCCCCCATCCCCTAACCCCTGATATAACAGCTTCTCATGCCTGACGATCGCATCCCCGTTCTCGAAGCGGCACCTTTGGCCTATCAGCGTGACGAGTTCCTGGCCAGCCCGCAGGCCCGGACCCTGCGCATCCTGTCCGAGTACATTGAGCCGCAACAGCGCTTTCGACAGCAGCGCATCCACGACACGGTGGTGTTCTTCGGGTCGGCGCGGATGGGTCCGCGGGCCGACGCGGAGCAGGCCCTGGGTGAAGCCCAGAAGGAGCTGCGCCGGACCCAGACCAAGGCGGCCCGTGAGCGCCTGGAGGCCGCCAAGCAGGCCGTCCAGATGTCCCGCTACTATGAGGACGCCCGGGAACTGGCTCGCCGCCTGACGGAATGGTCCATGGGGCTGGCGGAACATAAGGCCCGCTTTGTGGTCTGCTCGGGA
>CAYPHP010000908.1:0-1833 GCA_964410045.1 uncultured Acidobacteriota bacterium
CAGGTGGTGCGCTGCTTCCGCGACGAGGATTTCCGTGCCGATCGCCAGGCCGAGTTCACTCAGATCGACATCGAGATGAGCTACCCGCAGCGGGAAACCGTGTGGGGCGTGGTAGAGGGCATGCTGCAAAGGATGTGGAAGGCAGCCGGAGTGGAGATCACGACGCCGTTCCCGCGGATGTCCTACGACGACGCGATCAAGGCATACGGCATCGACAAGCCGGACCTACGCCTTCCGCCCATGGTCACGGTGAACGACTGCTTCGGAGCAGAATCGCTGGAGAAGTTGCGCCTGGCGCCGGAGCATCCGGTGCTGGCGTTCCGCCTGCCCAAGTGCGCCGAACTCTCTCGCAAGGAACGCGAGGAGCTGCAAAAGTTCCTGGAAGACAAGGGCGGACGCGGCTTCGTCGATCTGCGCAACAAGGGCGGCGCGCTCGAAGGCTCGCTCCAGAAGAATTATCCGGAAGCCGTGCAGAAAATGGCGCAGGCAGTGGGCGCCGCGGACGGCGATCTGATCGTGGTGGCCGGAGCTCCACACGGTCTGCCGGTGAAGCCGAACGACTTCTCCATCTACGTCGCCGCGGGCGCGCTGCGTCTGTTCGCCGGTCAGAAGTATAACGATCGCCATCGTTTGCTCGATCCGCGCGATTTCCGTTTCCTGTGGGTGACCGACTTCCCGATGTTCGAGTGGAATCCCAACGAAAAGCGCTGGGAAGCGGCGCACCATCCGTTCACGTCGCCGCACGAGCACGACATGGACAAGCTGGAGAGCGATCCCGGCGCGGTGCGCGCGCTGGCCTACGATTGCGTACTGAACGGCACAGAGCTCGGCAGCGGCAGCATCCGCATCCATCGCGCCGACATCCAGTCCATTATTTTCAAGGCCCTGGGGTTCAGTGAAGAGACCGCGCGCCGCCGGTTCGGATTCTTCCTCGACGCGCTGGCCTACGGCACGCCGCCGCACGGCGGAATCGCCCTGGGCCTCGACCGCATCGTGATGCTCCTGGCCGGAGAGAACAGCCTGCGCGAGGTGATCGCATTCCCCAAGACCGCCCGCGCCCAGGATCTGATGACCGACGCGCCCACGCCGGTGGACGAAGGGCAGTTGCGGGAGTTAGGCCTCCAGATCGTTAAGAAACCGGAGAAGAGTTAACCACGGATGGACACAGATGAACACCGATCCGTGTTCATCTGTGTTTATCTGTGGTTAAGTTCCGATCGTGGCCTTGGTTGATCCTGTTGAAATGCCACCGTCAATCAGCAGGGTCTGGCCCGTGATGTAAGCCGAGGCGTCGGAAGCCAGGAAGACGATCGCGCCATCGAGATCGTTGGGCAGGCCGGGACGCTTCAGCGGGATGCGGTCGATCAGGTAATTAACCCACCCTTCATTCTCATAGAGGACCTTGTTCTGCTCGGTCTTGAACCAGCCGGGGGCCAAGCAGTTCACCGTGATTCCCGACGGTCCCCACTCGTCAGCCAGGCTCATGGTGAGTTGCTTCACGCCGCCGCGGCTGGCGCCGTAGGGCGCGATCCCGGCGTAGCCAAACACGCTGGTGACCGAGCCGATGTTGATCATCCGGCCGTAGCGACGGGGAATCATCTGGCGGGCAATGGCTTGGGCCACGAAGAAAGCACCGCGCAGATTGGTGTCCAGCACCGTATTCCAGTCGTCCCAACTGATTTCGAGCGCCGGCTTGCGGACGTTGCAGCCGGCGTTGTTCACCAGAATGTCGACGTGCCCGCAGTTCTCCGCCATCCGCTGGATGCTGGCGTGATCGCGGACGTCGAGCGCAAGCGGAAGGACTCTGCGGCCCAACGCTTCAATCTCTCTGCG
>CAYPHP010000909.1:0-1827 GCA_964410045.1 uncultured Acidobacteriota bacterium
GCCGCTGGTCCGCGCAGAACCTCTTCCACCTTCACGCGGCCAGGGCCTCTCCGCCCGCCCGCATCGCTATCCCGGAGCACCCGCCCCACAATCATGGCGTTCGCCAGAGTGCATGGCGACGGCCGGCCGCAACTGCACGCTTCGGCTGTCAGGGTCGCCAGCAGGAAGATGATGAATAGAGTGACGTAGCTCATGGCTATCCGGGTTAGACACCAGGGTTAGCCACGGTGTTCCGCCCGACATCCGGACGACACCTACCGTGCCGTCTCGGTGGCCGCGCCGTCTTCCTGAGTCATGGGATCCGGTTCCCGGGCGCCGGAGAGGACGCGTTCCATGCGCGGGACATCCAGGTCGCGGGTCCACTTCGCCACCACCACCGTCGCCACGCCGTTGCCGATGAGGTTGGTGATGGCGCGCGCCTCCGACATGAAGCGGTCGATCCCCAGGATCAGCGCCAGTCCGGCGACCGGCACATGGCCTACCGCGGACAGCGTCGCCGCCAGCACAATGAAGCCGCTCCCCGTGACCCCCGCCGCGCCCTTCGAGGTAAGCAGCAGCACGGCCAAGAGGGTCAGTTGCTGCATGATGCTGAGCGGCGTGTTCGTGGCCTGGGCAATGAACACCGCCGCCATCGTCAGGTAAATCGACGTCCCGTCCAGGTTGAACGAGTACCCGGTAGGAATCACCAGGCCGACGGTCGACTTCCCCGCCCCGAGATTCTCCAGTTTGGTCATCATCCGGGGCAGCGCCGCTTCGGACGACGAGGTGCCCAGCACGATCAGGAGCTCTTCACCGATGTACTTCAGGAAACGCCAGATGCCGAATCCATGCGCCCGGGCGATAAGGCCGAGCACCACGAACACAAACACCAGGCAGGTGGTGTAGAAGACCGCCATCAGCTTGGCCAGCGACGCCAGGCTGCCGATCCCGTAAGCGCCGATGGTGAAGGCCATGGCCCCGAACGCCCCGATAGGCGCCACGCGCATGATGATATTGACGATCCCGAAGAAAACGGTCGAGGTCTTCTCCACCACCTCGAACACGATGTTGCCGCGCCCGCCCGCGGTGTGCAGCGCGAAACCGAACAGCACCGAAAACAGCAGGACTTGCAGGATCTCGCCTTTGGCAAAAGCGTCCACGGCGGCGGTGGGAATCACGTTGAGCAGGAAATCGGTGGTGGACTGCATCTTGCCCGGGCCGGCGTAGGCGGCCACGGCTTTGCTGTCGAGCGTGGCGGGATCCACGTTCATGCCCGCGCCCGGCTGCACCACGTTCACGATCACCAGCCCGACAATCAACGCCAGGGTGCTGACCACTTCGAAGTAGATCAGAGCCAGACCGCCGGTCTTGCCGACCTTCTTCATGTCTTCCATGCCGGCGATGCCCAAAACCACGGTGCAGAAGATCACCGGAGCGATGATCATCTTGATCAGCCTGATGAAGCCGTCTCCCAGCGGCTTCATCTTGGCGCCCAGCGCGGGGTAGAAGAAGCCGAGCAGCACACCGAGAACGATAGCGACAAGCACCTGCACGTACAGCGATCCGTGTTTGCTGGAGGTCATGATCGGCGGGCATCATCATAGCGAAAACGACGAAGGTGAACGCAAGGAACACGGATGAACACGGATCCGAATGCGTGGTGCTCCTACCTGCCAGTCGTCCTCGGGGTCGCTAACCGCGGCAGCGCCGGGGAACGAGGATCGTGCGGAGGAGTTGGACCGTTAGAAGTGGGTACAGGTCGATACGGCTAGTGGACCCTGATGACGCTGGGGTGTTGTAGCAAGTTGATAATGTCCCCTCCCTAGCAAGATAGAAGTGTCCCCTGTA
>CAYPHP010000910.1:0-1821 GCA_964410045.1 uncultured Acidobacteriota bacterium
TTCCTGCTGCTGGTGCATGCGGTGGGCTGTTTCTGCGTCACTCGCGTCGGCCCTGGATACGTGGGCGTGAAAGTGAGCATGGCCGGGTCGAGCCGCGGCGTTGAAGACGTTCCCGCCACCACCGGGTGGGTGTTCTACAATCCGCTGATCACCAAGGTGTACTCCTATCCCACTTTCGTGCAGACCGCGAAATGGACCAAGGACGTGCATGAAGGACGTCCGCTGAACGAAGAGATCACCTTCACCAACCGCGATTCCATGCTCATCGCCGCGGACATCTCGCTCAGCTACAGTCTGCGCGCCGACAAGGTCCCTCACTTCTACGTGAAGTTCCGCAACGACAACCTGGACGATTTCACCCACGGCTTTCTGCGCAACGTGGCCCGGGACATGTTCAACGAGACCGCCGGCAAGTACAGCGTCGAGCAGATCATGGGCGACAATGGACCGTTCCTGGCCGAGGTCCGGGAGCGGCTGCAGAAGCAGGTGGACGCCATCGGCGTGGTGATCGAGCAGTTCGGGTTCATCGGCGCCCCGCGGCCTCCTGATGGCATCATCACGGCCATCAACTCCAAGGTCCAGGCCCAGCAGATCGCGCTGCAGAAGCAGACGGAGATCACCCAGGCGGAGGCCGAGAAGAAGAAGACCATCGTCGCGGCCGAAGCCGATGCCGAGCAGATCCGCATCCGCGCCGAGGCCCAGGCCCGCGCCAACCAATTGCTGGCCAGTTCTATCAACACCAACTTGATCGAATGGCGGCGCCTGGAGATCCAGAGCAAGGCGGTGGATCGCTGGGACGGACAGCGCCCCCAAGTGGAAGGCTCCGGCGCAGGACTGCTGATCCAGATCCCGAAACAGTAGCTTTTGTAAGGGCGGGCCCCCGCGCCCGCCCTCTTTTTTTCTGTGCTATCCTGGGCACGGCGTCTCAGGCCGCCTCCGTGTCCGCGGAAAGGACTGCGTCCCCCTGAATGTGCTGGCTGATTTTCGTAGCGTGCAATGAACTCTTTTCTGCCCGAGCGAGCGGACACCGGGCGCAACGGCTGACGCGATCGAACGCGTCCGGCCAGGAAAGGAGCTCATTGTGACGAAGCATCTCCCTACACGCAAACTCCGCGAACACCCGGACCTCGATCAACTCAGGCGACAGGCCAAGGAACTTCTGGCTGCCTTCATTGCCGCCGACGCCGAGGCGGCCGCGGAGGTGAACGCGCATTACCACGGCGCCGACCCGGCTACGTTCGCTCTGCACGATGCCCAGCTTGTTCTCGCGCGAGCGTACGGTTTCGACAGTTGGCCGAAGCTCAAAGCGTATGTCGACGGCGCTACCGTCAGGCATTTGGCCGACGCGGTCCGCGCCGGCGACCTGACGCAGGTGCGCGCCATGCTGAAGGTCCGTCCGGAACTCGCGCACATGGGCATCGACAATCACTCCGTGTTGCACTATGCGGTCCTGAACCGCTCCGACGAGATGGTCCGCCTGCTGATGCAACACGGCGCCAACGCGCGCGAGGGCGTCTATCCTCATCGCGACGCCACCACTGCGCTGACGATTGCCAGTGACCGCGGATACGACGACATTGTCGCCGTCATCCAAGAAGAGGAACAGCGCCGCTGTGGCGCCGACCTTGCCAGCGACGCGCTGCCTGAAGAGGCTGTGCGTCGCGACTGGACTCCGCTGCACATCGCGGCGTTCCGGCTCGACGCCGAGTCGGTGGCCACGCTGCTGACCGATGGTGCAGATCCCAACCGCCGCGACAAGCACGAACGGACGCCGCTCGACCTGGCCGCCGGGCAATGGTGGGGCGAGGCGATCACCGAGCG
>CAYPHP010000911.1:0-815 GCA_964410045.1 uncultured Acidobacteriota bacterium
TTCAGGCGCGCCCGGGGCCGCAATGTCACCGATGACCGGCGTAAGCATGATCTCGGGCGTGTTGTTGTTGTAATCGTAGTGCCGGTAGTTGGCTTTAAGACCCAGGTCCTTCACGCGGGCGACCAGCGAAAGATTCATCGCCAAAGTCTGTTTTTCGCCTTCCAGGTTTGTCCGCGGCAGCGGGCCGGTCTGGGCCAGCCGTATCGAATTAATGGTGTAAGGGATGAAAGGATCGCTCTGGCGCAGCCATCCCGGAGTGAGGCTGAACTGGAAGTGCAGCTCCGGCATCAGCTCCACGATCCCCGCAAACGTCAGGTAATGGGCCGAGTTGTTGGGATACAGGTCCATCCGCCCGGCCGCTGACCCTTGGTTCGCTGAAGTGCAGCCTGTCGGCTGGACGCAATCGGTGGTGCGGAAGGGATTGTCGAACGTCAGGGTGCCGGCATTATTCTGGAAGAACGAACCCAGGTAGCCGAGCTGTACGCCCCATCGCGACCGGTGATACTCGGTGCCGACGTTGACCCGGTCCGTCATGTAATCGATGGTCTCCGGGATCTCCTCGCCGTAGCCGCCGGTCAAGGCGCCGCTCGGGCTGCTGTTTATGACCGTCCCGATGGGCCGCAGGCCGCTCTGGTGCTCACGGAAGTATGAACCCGCCAAGGTCCAGGCCGGCGTCACGTTCCAGGAGAAGAGGCCCGTGCCGGAACGGCGCAGGATGTCCAGGTTGATGAAGTTCATTCCCGGAACGATCTGCGTCTGGATGGTGCTGGGCAGGCTCGTGCTGGTGGACAGGCCCTGCAGCGTGGTGCGCAGGG
>CAYPHP010000911.1:825-1808 GCA_964410045.1 uncultured Acidobacteriota bacterium
TGCGGCGGCGAGCCCAGCGCCGTCACCAGGCCGGTGCGCAGGGCGGTGTTGATCGTCCACACGCCGGGTGAAGTCTGGACATAGAGCGTCCGCGCGGTGTTCGAATATACGTGCGGGATCTCGTCGTAGCGGAACTGCACCTTGAACTTCCCGTGCTGCCCGAAGGTCACTAGGTGGCTTTGGTCCTTGTAGACCGCGCGCTCGGACTGGATGCTGAGGTAGTTGTCCGGTCCGAAGATGTCTTCCAGGCGCAGGCGCGCCCGGCGCACAAAGAAACCGGTGCGCACATCGCGGTACTCGTTGAATTTGGAGGTCTTGATGTCTGGTCGGAAGGGCAAGTCCGGACGCCCATAAACATCGCCCCAGATGTGACGGGCCCCGAATTCGATGAAGCCTCTTTCGGGTTCGTCGCCCTCAGGGGACTTCTGCTCCACCTTGTCTTTCTTGTCCTTCGGCTCGGAAGCCTTTTCCTGCGACCAGAGAGTCAAGGGTACTAGCAAGGCTGCGACCGCGATCAATCGGTATAAGTTCGTCTTTATCATCGTCCTCTCCTCATCAGCGCAGGAAGTACTTTCCTGACGGATGGTTCGACCCATGGATCTGGGAGTGGCAATTGGTGCAGCCGCGGTTGAAGTTCTTATTGGAGCTGAGCGGCTGGGGCTGGGAGGGGTGACGGGTCAGCACGTGGCAGGAATCGCACACGCGCGGCATCCGCACCTTGAGCAGCTGCGGGTTACTCGTGCCATGCGCCTCGTGGCAGTTGGCGCAGTTCTCCATCACCGGGGGGTGTTCCCAGGCGAACGGGCCGCGCCGCTCGGTGTGGCAGCTCAGGCAGTTCTCGTTGGTCGTGGCCTGTATCAACTGCTTCGGGTATGGAGTCCCGTGCGGATTGTGGCAGCTGCTGCAGGTGACCTTGCCCTCGCGATACGGCATATGAGAGGAGCGTTGCAGCTGCGCCCGCCGCATCTGGTGGCAGGTCAGGC
>CAYPHP010000912.1:0-1807 GCA_964410045.1 uncultured Acidobacteriota bacterium
CGCTCCACTCCTTCAGCCAGTCCAGGTGGACCAAGTCCTCGGGGTCGCCCCGCACGCACTTCCGCTTCTTCAATCGGGAAAGTTTGGACCTGACTTGTGGAGGAACGATCCGCAGAATCTGACCCTTGCGCAGAATCTCGACCGGCGTTCCGCTTTCGAGAGCTTGGTCCAGGACGTTGTAAATGTTCTCGCGCAGCTTGGAGGCAGTCAGGCGCATACGTACGATCATATCATATCGTACGTACGGTACAACTACCAAGCCCCTTCGAACAATCCCGCGGCGCCCTGACCGCCGCCGATGCACATGGTGACGACGCCGTAGCGCGACTTGCGGCGGCGCATTTCGTTGGCCAAGGTGCCGACCAGGCGGCTGCCGGTCATGCCAAAGGGGTGGCCGATGGCGATCGAGCCGCCGTTCACATTCAGGCGTTCCTGGGGAATGCCCAAGCGGTCGCGGCAATAGAGCACTTGCACGGCAAAAGCTTCGTTTAGCTCCCAAAGATCGATGTCCGAGACTTTCAGGCCGTGACGCTGAAGCAGCTTGGGGACCGCAAACACGGGACCGATCCCCATTTCATCCGGCTCACATCCTGCGACCGCGAAGCCGCGAAAGATCAGCTTGTACTTGATGCCCAGTTCATCGGCGCGCTTGCGTTCCATCACTAACGTTGCCGAGGCTCCATCAGAGAGCTGAGAGGAATTGCCCGCGGTCACCGAGCCTTGACCGCTGTTGGGGTCGAAGTAAGGCTTGAGCGCCGCCAAGCCTTCGTAAGTCGTGTCGGCGCGGTTGCACTCGTCCTTTTCGAAGTGCGCGTCTTCTTCGCCGACCGGCTCGCCGGTCTTTTTGTCCAGAATCGCGCGGCGAACGTCCATGGGCGCGAGTTCGTCCTTGAAAAAGCACTCCTGCTGAGCGCGGGCGGTGCGTTGCTGGCTTTCGAGCGAATAACGATCCTGGGCCTCGCGGCTGACCTTGTAACGCTTGGCCACCACTTCCGCGGTGTCGCCCATGACCATGTAGATGCCGGGAAAGTGTTCCTGGATCCAGGGATTGGGTTCGCTGTCGCGAGTCATCATGGTGATGCTCTCGACGCCGCCGCCGATGGCCGCGTTCGCGCCTTCCGCCGTGACCTGGTGCGCGGCCATGGCGATGGCCTGCAGACCCGACGAGCAGAAGCGGTTGACAGTGGTGGCCGCGGTGCTCGCGGGCAGACCGGCGCGCAGCGTGGCCACGCGGGCCACGTTCGAGCCTTGCTTCCCGTGCGGTTGCCCGCAGCCCAGGATCACATCCTCCACTTCGCGCGGATCGAGTTGCGGCGCGCGAGCCAGCACTTCCTTGATGCAGTGCGCCGCAAAATCGTCGGGACGGGTGCGGTTGAACGACCCGCGGAATGACTTGGCCAGCGGAGTCCGCAGGCTCTCCACAATCACGGCTTCACGCATGAGCACTCCTCGTGAATTCCGAGAACTTGCCGCCCGATTCCGCGAGCTTCTTCAGCAGCGGAGCCGGCTCCCAGAACCGCCCCAGCCGTTGATGGAACTCCACCACGCGCTCGTACACTTTCTTCAGACCCACGGTGTCGGCGTACCACATCGGTCCGCCGCGATGCGCCGGGAATCCGTAGCCGCTGAGGTAGATGATGTCGATGTCCACGGCGCGCAGAGCGATGCCTTCTTCGAGAATGCGCGCGCCTTCGTTGACCAGCGCGTACATCAAGCGGTCGACGATCTCTTCCTTGCCGATTTCCCGCTTCTGGATTCCCTTCTTCTTGCGGATCTCGTCGAGCACTTTGTCAACTTCGGGGTCGAT
>CAYPHP010000913.1:0-1804 GCA_964410045.1 uncultured Acidobacteriota bacterium
AACGTGGCCTCTTGAATCGACCGGTTGCTGGACGATGACGAGCCGGAGAAACCAAAGCCTAGCGGTTTCCCGTTTGCCGGATCGATCGCCGTATTGCGTTGGAAGTAAGCGCCGCCGTAGTAGGAATAGATCTGGACGTTGGGGTTGAGCTGGTATTCAAAGCCGGCAATTCCGGAGCTGGCGCGCACCGGCGAGGGCGTGCCGTCGGGACGGACGATGAAGTCCGGTCCCAATCCCATGATGTAGCGGCCTCCGCCCGTGCTGTGGAAGGTGTTCACAATCAGGCGGAGATTCTTGGTGACGTCCAAGCCGAGGTTGACCGAGCCGCCTACGCCGCTTGCCGCCGATGTGACGCCGGAGGCCGGGTTGAAGGTCTTGAAGGAGCGCAGCAAACCGGCGACCTCGATGTGCAGGTTCCGACCAGCCACCTTGCGATCATGAGCCACCTTGACGATAAAGTCGGGGCGGGCATTGGGGGTGGCGGTTGCGCCGCCTGAGCCGGCAATGTCCACCTGGCTGGCGTAGGGCGAAGTGCTCCCGCCCGGCAGGGCCACCGCGCTGGTCAAGTACTGTTCCGGATTCTCCGCCGCCAATCCCAGGGTCCATTCCTTGCTGGGACGATAGACGAAGCGGATCTGCGCCTGGCGCGCAAAGGTCAAGCCCACCTGGTAATTCGAGTCGACGTTCTGGGTGACGAAAACGTCCGACGGATTGGGTGAAAGGCCCTTGCGATTGGGAGTCAACAGGCTCCAGGACTGCCCGGCCACGACTTCGAAATTGCCGCGCTGCACCTGCACCCAGTAGAGGCGCATGCGCAGGCTGTTGCCGTTGCTGGTGACGAAGCCGGAGGTCGGCTGGTAGCCCGAGAAATCCGATTCCAGGTAGCCCACCACCTTGTTGTTACCGACCTTGGACTCCCCTTTCAGGCTTACCCGCGACTTCTGAGCGGTAAAACGCGTTTCGCTCAGGTGTCCGGCAGCGGCAGTCGAAAAAGGAAGCGACCCGAAGGAACTGCCGATTCCGCTTCCCAGGTTCGTGGAGCGGAAGAAGGCCGTGAAGTCCATCACGCCGCCGATGGTCAGATCGGCGTCGCCGATGCGGATCGACAGCGGACCGGGCTTGGTGCTCTCGACGATCGGAGCAGGCGTGATTACCGCCGCCGGCAGGGCATCTGCGTTAGCCGCCTTGGCGGTCACCGCGGGTGCGGCAGCATTGACCTTCCGGCTCAGCAGGCCCAAGCTGCGGGTCAACTCTTCAATCGTCGCTTGTTGTTCTGCGATCAGTTCCCTGAGTTCAGCAAGCTCTTCTTCGGTCGAACTCTTCTTGGCCGGTGCTGCGGGAGAAGCACTAGATGATGCCGCGTCATCGCGGCGGCCGTCCGCCGCACAAAGTTGGGCGCCCAGTAAGCCGGCACAAACTGCCAGGAGTAAGAGAGTGCGCTTGAAGGATGCTTGCCGATTCATTATTTGCTCCAGTCCAGGTTTTGGGGCGTGCCGAAACACTAAGCCGAGCCCTCGAGCGAGGTAGAGGGCACGGCAGATGCCAAATCAGCCGCACCGCGTCAGCGACCCTTAGCGAGTTGACTTTCCAGTGCTTTACGAAGAACAGCGATTTCGAGCGCCGTCGGCCAAGAGTCTCTGCGATGGACCCGGAGTCTACGGAGTGGACGCGCGAGGCCCTGGAAGCGTGCGCCATCGCGGCCTGCGACCGTCGGGAGGACGGTGACCTCGTTGTTCTCGACCTTCACCTTCACGTTCGGCGTCATCGGCCGGGTGAGGCTGCCCTTCGGGCCCTTCACCTCGAT
>CAYPHP010000914.1:0-1804 GCA_964410045.1 uncultured Acidobacteriota bacterium
GATCACCAGCGGCTGCGCAGGATCGTACGGATCCACCCGGATCCCGAACTCGCGCGATCCGCGCCGCACGTAGCCGCCGCCCACGCGTTCCTCTCCACGGGCGCCTTGCTGGAAGACCACCGGCGCCTTCAGGTGAAGTTCCTCACCCCCCGCGAGCAGGATCAGGCTGCCTGCGGCGTCAACCCGGATGGCCCGCGCCCCCGCAAAGCGCAGCCTGATGGTGGCCGGATCCGCACCGGGCGCAAGAATGAAGTCGAACTCCGGTTCCTGCCGCGAACCGTGAAACACCAGATCGACCCCGTGATAGATTCCGCGATACACGACGCGCCCGTAGGTGGGAATCGCCGAGCGCCAACGAGAGGGGTCGTCACCCAAGAGGTAATTGGTGGTACCCAAAGACTGGTCAATACCCTCCAGATACGGATGCGGCGCCGATCCCGGCAGGAGCATCCGAATGCTTCCCTTGCGCATGGCAATCACCACGCTGTGTTCCTCGAAAAGCAGCACGACGTTACGTCCACGCGAAAGAAACCTGGCCTGCCCGGGGCCCTGGCCATGATTGGGCTCGAAGGCTAAGGGCAAACCGCCCAGGATCTGTCGGGCGAGTGATATCGGTTGCGCAGTTCCTAGGGTTGCAGCCAAGACAACAAGCAGGCCGAATCGTCGCATGACGACCTCCTTCCGGTTCCGCCATACGTACTACATTCTCGAGTGGACTGGCAACGGCGAAATGCACTGGTGATTTGTGATCCAGCAGGCCTTCAGGGATTACCGCGCCGCCCTGCCAGACAGATGACGGATTGGCTCGCGTGCAACCACGTAGTCCTCCGCCTGGTAAGAGGTTCACGACGTTCATCATCAACGCGCGACGTAAGTCTGCCAGACCTAGCTCCTCAGCACTGCCCGGTGCCTAGCGTGCGTGCTACGATGCACCGCATGAAGTTCCCCGCTGCGGTCCCGGAGATCCCGGCCGCCAACGTGGACCAAGCCGCCGCCTACTACGTCAACGCGCTGGGCTTCACCTTCGATTGGGGGACGACCAGGGCGGCATTGCGGGCATCTCCCGGGGGAATTGCCGGCTGTTCATCACCAATCGCTCCTTCCGGGAGTCCTATGGCAACACGGGCCCGATCCTCTTCTGGCTGAATCTCGACAGCAAGGTTGAGGTGGATGAACTCTTCGAGGAGTGGAAGGCCGCCAACGCGAAGATCGTTTCCGAGCCCGAGGACAAGCCGTGGAAGCTGCGCGAGTTTATGGCCGCCGATCTCGACGGCAACCTGATCCGGGTCTTCTATGATTTCCGGGGCGACAAGTAAGGTACGCGAGGCAACCTCTCGGGCCGCCTCAGGAAACCTCCAGATTCGTCATGCTTCAACGCCAACGCAACGTCGACGGCCCACCCCGGTGCGGCGCGCTCTTGACAGTACTAACGGAGCGCGTTAGTATCGCCTCGTGGCCATTCTCTCGTTCAGATGCGCCGACACGAGAGCGCTTTTCGGCGGGGAGCGGGTCGGGCGGTTCGCGAATATCGAAACCGTGGCCATGCGCAAACTGGCGATGCTGAATCGAGCGGGGGCCCTCCAGGATTTGCGCGTGCCGCCAGGCAATCGGCTGGAAGCGCTCGCGGGAAGACGCGCCGGCCGGCACAGCATTCGCGTCAACGACCAGTTCCGGGTCTGCTTTCGCTGGACGGCGCAAGGTCCCCGCGATGTTGAAATCGTGGATTACCACTGATGAGGAGGCGGACCATGCGCAAAGTGCCCTACCCCCATCCCGGCGAGATCCTGCTGGAGGAGTTTCTCAA
>CAYPHP010000915.1:0-1797 GCA_964410045.1 uncultured Acidobacteriota bacterium
AGTTGCGCTTATTTCCTTCCTCTCAGGAGCCCTCGGGCGGGACGACTCTTGGTGCGGGACGAAGGCTGCGCTTCTGGGCGCCCTACCGTTCATAGGTGCGAGCATGGCGTCAATCGGCTATGCCTCACGCCTGCAGAAACGGCCCGTCGTCGCCGGTCTGATCACTCTCGTCGTTTCCGCAGCGCTTATACCGCTGTGGTTCTTGCTGTTACTTCTCGGATCATGCAGGTTCTGCCACGACTGCCTCTGACTCGGTGTCCTCGGTGCCTCGGTGGCCAAAAACCTACGCTTTATCCCGCATCGCCGACCGCAGCACCTTCTTGCGCAGCCGGATCGAGTTGGGTGTGACTTCCACCAGTTCATCGTCGCGGATGAACTCGATGGCCTGCTCCAGATTCAGGATGCGCGGCGGGACGAGTCGGATCGCTTCGTCGGCCGACGATGCGCGCATGTTGGTTTGCTTCTTTTCGCGGATGATGTTCACGTCCAGGTCGGCGTCTCGGGCGTTTTCGCCGATGATCATCCCCTCGTAGACCTCGGTGGTTGGCGTAATGAAGATCTCGCCGCGCTCCTGGAGATTGAAGATCGCGTAGGCGGTGGCTTTTCCAGCGCGGTCGGCTACCAGCGATCCAGTGGGCCGCGAGGCGATCTCGCCCTGCCACTCGATCCAGCCGTGGAACAGCGAATTCAAGATCGCCGTGCCGCGCGTGTCGGTGAGGATTTCGCTGCGCAGCCCGATCAGCCCCCGGGAGGGAATGTGGAACTCCACCCGGACGCGACCCGATCCGTGGTTGACCATCTTGGTCATCTGTCCCTTGCGGCTGCCGAGCTTCTCGATGACCACACCCATGTACGTGTCCGGAAAGTCCATCACCAGCAGCTCCTGCGGCTCGTGAATCTTGCCCTTGATCGTGCGCGTCAGGATTTCCGGCTTGCCGACTGCGAGTTCGTAACCTTCGCGGCGCATCATCTCAATGAGGATAGCGAGCTGCAATTCACCGCGGCCGGCTACCTTGAACGTGTCGGTGGAGCCAGTGTCCTCCACGCGGATGGAGACGTTGGTGAGCAGTTCCTTCTCCAGACGCTCGCGGATGTTGCGCGAGGTGACGTACTGTCCTTCCCGCCCAGCGAAGGGCGAGGTGTTGACCACGAAAGTAACCGCGATGGTGGGCTCGTCAATGTGGATCTTTGGCATCGGTTTGGGATCGTCCACGGAGGTGATGGTCTCTCCGATGGTGATGCCTTCCACGCCGGCGATGGCTAAAATGTCGCCGGGCCGTCCGATCTTCTCCTCTACGCGCTCCAGGCCCTCGAAGGAATACAGCTTGGTGATGCGGGTCTTCTGCAGCGTGCCGTCCAATTTGGAGATGGCCACTTCCTCGCCAACGTGCAGCGTGCCGTTGAAGACGCGGCCAATGGCCATCCGTCCGAGATAATCGTTGTAATCCAGGTTAGCCACCTGCAATTGCAGCACGCCGTCAGGGTCACCGGTCGGCTCGGGGATGTGCTTGAGGATGGCCTCAAACAGCGGCCGCAGAGTGGTGGACTCTTCATCGAGCGTGGTTTTGGCGATTCCCAGACGTGCGTTGGTATAGAGCACTGGAAAGTCGAGCTGATCTTCGGTGGCGTCCAAGTCGATGAACAGGTCGTAGATCTCGTTGAGCACTTCCTGCGGCCGGGCATCGGGTCGGTCGATCTTGTTAATCACCACCACCGGCGGCAGTTCGGCCTCGAGCGCCTTCATCAGCACATAGCGGGTTTGCGGCAGCGGACCTTCGGCGGCGTCCACCAGCAGCA
>CAYPHP010000916.1:0-1795 GCA_964410045.1 uncultured Acidobacteriota bacterium
CATGTCGGAGACATTGCTGGCGATGTAGACGTCCATGCCATGGATGATGCTCATCACCGCGATGAGCGTGGTAGTGGCGAGGATGATGCCGATCAGCGTCAGCACGCTCCGCAGCTTGCTGCCGCGCAGCGAGTCCAGCGCCAGGCGCACTGCTTCCCAAAATGAGGCATTTCGCCGCACATCCTTGAGACGGAGCAGCGGGGTTATTTGTTCCGTAATTCGCTCATCCAATCCGCCACGACGCCGTCCACCCAGGCGCGCGGCGAGCCGCGGCCGAGGAACCCAATATGGCCGCCATGTTCTGTGATGAGGGTGTGGATCGCCGGGTTCTCTCTCAGTGCCCGATGCGAATAGGCGGCGATGTCGATCATCGGGTCGTCCTGAGAGTGAACGATCAAGGTGGGTACCTCGATTGTGCCCAGGAAGTTCTTGGCCGATTGCGTGCCGTAGTAGTGATCCGCGCCGGTGAAGCCGAAGGCCGGGCCGGTAATGATGTCGTCGAAGTCGAAAAGCGTGCGGGCCCTCTCGAGCCGCTGCCAGGGAACTTCGAATTGCAGCACTTTTGCCCGTTCCCGGAGGCGCCGCTTCATGCTGCGGATAAAACGCCAGGTATAGATTCGGTTAAACCCGCGCTCCAGCTTCCTGGCGCAAAGCAGCAGATCGATGGGTGTCGAGACTGCGGCGACCCCAGCCAGCACGCGCCGGGCGCTCGGTCCCAATTCGCCAGCCAGCTTCAAAACCTGGTTGCCGCCCAGGGAGAAGCCGATCAGGAAGATCGGGGTGCGGCGCTGCCGGTCCAGGTCCATGATGAACGCGAAGAGGTCGCTGGTAAGGCCGGAGTGATACAGCGTGGGGCACAGGAACTCAGTGCCGCCGCAGGTGCGGATATTGGTCCGGTGAGTTACATATCCCCGAGTCAGGAGGGCCTGCGCCATGCTGCGCATGTAGCCGGCGTTGCTGGAGCCCTCCAGTCCGTGGACGAGCACCACTTCGCCGAGCGGCTCCCCGAGCGGGCGCTGGGAGTGGACCAGCACCTGCACGTCCGGCTCGGTCCGGAACAGACGGGCCTCCACCGGGTGGCGGCGCTCATCGAGCACCCGGGGCCAAAAGTTGCCGGCAATCGTGGCGATATGCGGATTCCGGAATAGCGGCCGGAAGGGTAGCGGATCAATCATCCAGCCGGAACAGCCGCTCCCGGAGAAAGCTCGACCGGCGGAAGCTGCCGGATGCGGAATGGCTGTTTCTTCCAATAGGTAAGCGACCGCCAGAGCCATTCGAGCGGGCCGAAGCGGAAGTAGCGCAGCCAGATCGGGCTGCTGACCAGCGCAAAGGCCCAAACTCCGAGTACGACGTAGAATTGCTCATATCTTTGGAGCTTGCCGTACAGGCCGAAACCGTAGCCATAGAAAATGGTGGAGCAAATGATGGATTGCATTACATATTGAGTGAACGCCATCTGGCCGACGGCGGCGAGGGGCCGCGTGAGCCAGCTCATCAGGCCATTCTTGCACAGCAGGATGATGAGCCCGGCGTGGGCGAGGCCGATCGTGAGGCGGCCGACGTCGTAGGTCGTGTTAAAGAAGCCTGCCTCTACTGGATCCCATCGGATGCGAATCAGGTTCCAGGCGCTGAAAGTATTGGCGGCGAGGCCAACGCCGTAACCGATCAGAACCAGCTTCACATAAAAGGCGTTGGAGCGTTCCCCACTGAACACGCCGAGCTTAAAGAGCGCCATGCCGAGAAACATCATGGCCCAAATATCCCAATTCCAAGGAGAATAGTAGGGCGAGCCATG
>CAYPHP010000917.1:0-1790 GCA_964410045.1 uncultured Acidobacteriota bacterium
ATCCCGGACCGCCCCACTGCTTCACCCAGTCACCGTTCTTGTCGTACTTGGCCACCCGCGCGTTGATGTACCCGTCGCTGATGAAGATGTTCCCCTGCGTGTCCCAGGTGACGTCGGTGGGCTGGCGAAACTGGCCGTTGATCGCAGGGCGCGGCGGAGTCACGCGCGTCCACGGCCCGGCTTCGTCGGAAGCCTCTTTCTTGCGCCCGAAGACCATCACCACCCGGCCTTGGGGATTGAATTTCACAATCATGTCCGAGCCTTTGTCGACGGCCCAGATGTTGTCGCCCTTGTCGACGCGGACCACGTGGCCGTAAGACCAGGCGTAAAGATTCTTGCCGATCTCGCGGAGGTAGCGTCCGTCAGGCCCGAATTCCAGCAGCTGCGTTGCCGCAGCGCCGTAAGCAGGACCCGTGGTGCTCCCTCGGGACATGACGATCACGTGCCCCTTGGAATTCACCGCCACTCCGGTGGCCTCGCCTAGATGCAGGTCGGCGGGAAGCTTGAGGAAGTTAGGAACGGAATCGAAGGGGATTTCCGGCGGAGTTTGAGCCACTGCGGCAGCAGCACACAACAGCAGAACCAGGTATCGTTTCACGGCCTACCTCCCAGAATCTAATGACGGGTTTCTGTCGATGCCGGCGCCTCAACAGCCAAATCGCCTGCGCCCAGCCGGCGATGGAACAACTCAAGGGCGAGGCCATAACATTGACGGGCCAACTCCGGATCGTACCGCGGGCCCTCATCGCGCATGAAAGCATGAGCGCCGTTGACCTCGACCCAGGTGAAACGCGCTCCCACTTCTTCCAAACGGGCCTTGATCAAGTTGCGCCCTTCGAGCGGGATGTGCGGATCCTGCCGCCCCCAGATGTGCAGCAGCTCGCCCTTGATCTCGCCGGCGCGTTCCAGCGAGTTGTCGTTCATGCCCTTGCCCAAGCCCTTCTTGTGAATGTCGGTGGCGTAGAAGCAGACGGTCGCCCGCACATCCGGGTTCATCGCCGAGCGGAACGCTAGATGCCCGCCAATGCAGATACCCATCACGCCGAGGTGTCCGGTGCAATCACTCCGCGACTTCAAGTGGTCGAGCGCGGCCCGCGCGTCGGCGTCATACGAGGAGATTTCCTTGGTGGTTTTGTGGGCGTTCCCACGATCGGCCCCGGCTTGGTCGTACGCCAACACCGTGCCGGCCGCTTCCAGCTCGTGATAGATCTCCGGCGCGGCGACCACGCAGCCATGTCCCGCCAGCATCGCCGCGGTCCGGCGGATGGGCCCGGTCACCTGGAAGATTTCGGAATAGAACAGCACGCCAGGATATCTCCCCGGCGCCGCGGGACGAAAGATGTACGTCCGCATCGGCCCCTTGGGTGTCGCGATTTCGACAATCTCGTCGTCCTTGATGACCATCAGGCCTCCTGAACAGGGACTTTGATCTGATAGCGCCCGCAGAACTCGAGGGTAACACGCCGCAACGGATCGTCGAGCTTTGCCAGCGCGGTCCTGGCGATGACCGGCGGCACTCCGCGGTAGTACGCTTCCGCGATTCCTCCGGTGATGCAGGCCAGCGTGTCGGCGTCGCCGCCCAGCGAGATGGCCTTGCGGACCGCATCCTCATAGTCATTCGACTCCAGAAACGCGATGATCGCCTGCGGTACGGTTCCCTGGCAAGTCTCGTTGAACTGGTAGGCAGGCCGGATGTCGTCGAGACGCTGCCGGAGATCGTAGCCAAACATCTGCTGCAAGGATTCTCGAATCTGCTCTTTGTTCTTGCCGTTCCGCGCCAGAAAGATGGC
>CAYPHP010000918.1:0-1787 GCA_964410045.1 uncultured Acidobacteriota bacterium
GCTGTGCTGCTGCTGCTGACGCTGGTCACCTCCCCCTGGGCCTTTAGCCAGGCGGGCGCCGACAGTTCCAAAGGGTCGGTGTCGGTTACGGTGATGGACAGCTCCGGCGGCGTCGTTCCGAATGCCACGGTCACCTTGAGCGGTCCGACCGGAACCCGGACGGGCACCACGGACTCGCGTGGAGAAGCGGTCTTCTTCGGCGTAATTCCCGAAACCTACGCTGCGAAGGTTGAATTCAAGGGCTTCCGGGCCACCGAGATCAAGAACATCGTGGTGCGCCCGAATGAAAGATCCGCGCTGCGCGCGGAACTGCAGCCCGGCGCAGTCACCGAAGTGGTTCAGGTAAGTGAGAGCGCGGCTCGTGTGGACACCAGCACTACCACGGTAGGCTCCAACATCAGCCAGGATCTCTACCAGCACATGCCCATTGGCCGCAACGTGACGGCGCTGTTCTCTCTGGCGCCCGGCGTGGCCAGCAGCGGCAATGATATTAACGGCCCAGGCTCGGCGAATCCGGCGATCTCCGGGGCGTCCGGTCTGGAGAACCTGTACATTATCGACGGCATCAACACTACGGACTCGGGTTACGGCGCGTTTGGCGTGTGGTCCAACGTGTACGGTTCCAAAGGCACCGGGGTGAACTTCGACTTCGTCAAGGAAGTCCAGATCAAGACCGGAGGCTTTGAAGCCCAGTACGGCCAAGCGCTCGGCGGCGTGGTCAACGTGGTCACCAAGAGCGGCAGCAACGAAGTCCACGGCAGCGCCTACGTCTACACCGGCCCGTACTGGTCGGAAGCGACTTACAAGCAGCCTAATGACGCCCCACGCACCTCCGCCCCGCTGACGGAGACCCGTGGCCGTCACGCCTATGACTTCGGCCTCGACGTGGGCGGCCCGCTGATCCAGAACAAGCTGTTCTGGTACGGCGCCTTCAACCCCAGCTTTAGCACGCTGGCGCGTCTGGGACCTGCCAATTTCGGCACCCGCGCGCTGGGCATCCAGGAGTGGGACACCCGGAACTTTAACTGGACCGGAAAACTGAACTGGGATGCCAGCAGCATGCATCGCCTGGAGGCCACCGCCTTCGGCGATCCCTCCTCCGACCCGGCCGGCGTGCATCGCACTCTGGTGCGCGACGACCTGAACTCGGTCTCCAAGAACGAGTACGGCACCCGCAACTGGGCGGTGAAGTACAACGGCGTGTTCACTGCCAAGACTCTGTTCCAGGCTTCTTTCGGCTGGAACCATACCTACTTTACGGAGACGCCCACCAACAACCTGTACCAGATCCGCGATTACACCAAGCCCAAGGCCAACTCCGCCTACACCTTCACCGGCGGCGTCGGCTTCCTGGAAAACAACCAGGGCAACAACAAGCAGACCAACCTGTCGCTGACCAAGCTGGTGAATTTCTGGGGCGGGCATCAGTTTGATATCGGCTACGCCTACAACGCGGTGGACTATGCCGCGATTCGCCTGTACAGCGGTCCGGACTGGGCTCTGCCCACCGCCAACGGCATTGCCGCCGGCGACGTTGGCAAGATGACCCACGGCGCTTATTTCTACTTCTATCCCACCCGCTCCGTCGGCGGGGTGACCTACAACAACGTCTACCGGCAGGTTCGCGGCAACTTCAGCGATCCCAGCGTCGGGACCCAGACCGAGTACCAGAGCAGCTACCTCCAGGATGCCTGGCAGATCAACAAGTACCTCACCGCCAAACTGGGCATTCGGTGGGAGCAACAGCACATCAGCGGCAATACCAGCGGTTACACTTTTGCCGGCAA
>CAYPHP010000919.1:0-1782 GCA_964410045.1 uncultured Acidobacteriota bacterium
GTCCGGCGCGGTAAGACCACCGGCGCTCCCGTGGCCCTGCTGATCCGCAATAAGGATTGGGAAAACTGGAAAGACATCCTGCCGGTGGAAGCCCGTCCCGGTGAAGAGGACCAGCGCAAGCTGACCGCGCCGCGACCCGGCCACGCCGACCTGGCCGGATGCCTGAAGTACGACCTGCATGACGCGCGCCACGTACTTGAGCGGGCCAGCGCTCGCGAGAGCGCTGCACGCGTCGCGGCAGGGGCAATGGCCAAGATGCTTTTGCGACGTTTCGAGATCGAGGTCTGGAGCCATGTGGTGGCTGTCGGCGCGGTCCGTATGCAGAAGCCCGTGACTTGGGAGCAGATCAAGGCGGCGGCACTTCAGAACGATCCCGTCCTGCGCTGCGCCGATCCTGAAACAGAGAGCGCCATGAAGGAGCAAGTGGACAACGCCCTGCGCACCGGCGATACGGTCGGCGGAGTTTTTGAAGTGGTGGCGCACGGCGTGCCTCCCGGTTTGGGCACGCACGCGAATTGGGACGAGCGTCTCGACGGGCTTCTTGCCCAAGCGGTGATGTCCTTGCAGGCGGTCAAGGCCGTGGAGGTTGGCGAAGGTCTCGAGAACGCCGGCTCGGCCGGTTCCGCCGTGCAAGATCCCATCGCCTACAGCGGGTCGGAGCAGCGCTTCACGCGGCAGCAGAACCGCGCGGGCGGCATCGAGGGGGGCATTTCGAACGGTCAGGACGTTGTGGTCCGCGGGTATCTCAAGCCGATCTCCACGCTGCGCCGGCCCCTGGAGTCCGCCGACATGGTCAGCAAGGAAGCGGTAAAAGCGGCTTACGAGCGATCCGACGTCTGCGTGGTCCCGGCCGGCGGCGTCGCCGGCGAGGCTATGGTCGCTCTGGTCCTGGCCCGCTGTTTCCTGGAGAAGTTCGGCGGCGATTCTGTGGGCGAGATCGAACGCAACTGGCAGGGGTACCTGAAGCAGGTTCGAGAATTCTGACCGTAGCATCGAGGAGTCTGACGAATGGCTTTTCCCTATCACGGTGTGGACTACATGGAGATCGACTCGCTGTTCAGCGAGGATGAAAAGCTGGTGCGCAAGTCGGCGCGCGAGTTCGTGGAAGGCGAAGTCATCCCCATCATTGACGAGTACAACCGCGAGGGGAAATTTCCGCGGCAGATCGTCCCGCAACTCGGGCAACTCGGGTTCCTGGGCGCCAACCTGCACGGCTACGGGTGCGCCGGGATGTCCAACGTGGAGTACGGACTGGTGATGCAGGAACTGGAACGCGGCGATTCCGGACTGCGCAGCTTCGCCTCCGTGCAGGGCGCGCTGTGCATGTTCCCGATCCTGACCTTCGGGTCGGAGGAACAGAAGCAGAAGTGGCTGCCGGGCATGGCCAAGGGCGAGAAGCTCGGCTGCTTCGGACTGACCGAGCCGGATTTCGGTTCAAACCCGTCTGGCATGCGTACCCGCGCCCGACGCGATGGCTCCAGCTATGTGCTCAATGGGGAGAAGCAGTGGATCACGTCCGGGTCCATCGCGGACATCGCGGTGGTCTGGGCCAAGAGCGAGGAACACGGTGATTCCATCCGCGGCTTCCTCGTCGAGAAAGGAACGCCCGGCTTCACCGCGCAGGACATCAAGGGCAAGTTTTCGCTGCGCGCTTCGGTGACGTCGAGTCTGGCGTTGCAGGATGTGCGGATTCCCGCCGAAAACATGCTGCCGAAATCGGAAGGGTTGAAGTCGGCGCTGGCCTGCCTGAATCAGGCTCGCTTCGGAATTGGATGGGGCGCG
>CAYPHP010000920.1:0-1782 GCA_964410045.1 uncultured Acidobacteriota bacterium
CTTGACGCTGATTTTCGCGGTCTGGGCCACGAAGATCTGGATCTGTTCGACGATCGCCTTCGAAAAGCCCTTCGCTTCCACCTCGACGCGGTAGAAGCCGTTCGGGAGGTTGGTGACGGTGAAGAAGCCGGACGTGTTCGTGATCGCTTCATAGGCCCGGCCCGTTGCCGAATCCAGGACCCGTATCTTGGCATCCGGAACGACCGCATCGCTGGGGTCGGTGATCGTTCCGGTCAAGGTACCGGTCAGTACCTGAGCCTGAACGGAAAAGGCCAGCATCAGCAGGAGCAAGGCCGGGCAAGCCCTCAAGACGCTTTTTTTCATTGAGATACCTCGCTGTTGGGTTTCGTACGGAAGGGGCGCGTGTCGGGGCACCACCCACCCCAGCCCCGGCCTCGTAGGATGCAAGACGTGTTCCAAATGGGTGACAGTTCACGCATGTAATTGATAATAAATAAGATAATTGGATCGACGCGAAGTCGGCCGCGAACCGACTTTTACCAAAATCCATAACTCGCCGTGCCTCCTGCAACGTAGAACCCATGAGCTGCCCGGCGAGTCGACCGCGCTCAGACGATCGCCGCAAGGAACTAGCATGATGAAAATAAAGATGATAGCAGCTGGTAAGAGGTCCAGCTACGCCGCCGCGTCTGCCCGCTGCAGCTCATCGGTTTGGTATCCTGACCTTCGTATTTGTATGGATTACTGTAAACGAACCGTACGTCTCATTACGGAGTTGGTCTCCCAGCATATTGATTCATAAAGGTCTCTTGGTGCGAGCCAAAGGTGGAAGGTGGATTGCACACAGATCTGCCAGCAAGTGTCTGGGCGGAGGGGTGATGTTGGAAGGGACTGCCGTAATCCACCTCACGTTCGACAATCCACATTCGAGAAGGAGCCTGCCGATGAGAGCTGCTCTTGCGTTCATCGCCCTGCTGTTGGTAAGCATCACCGCCACGGCCCAAGTCACCACCGGTTCGTTGAGCGGCACGGTGCTCGACCCCGCTGGGTCAGTTGTGGTCGGGGCGAAAGTTGAGGTTATCAACCAGGGAACCGGGGCCACCCAGTCGCTGACGACAAATGAAGCCGGCCTCTACCGGGCCGCCTTCCTTACCCCCGGAAGCTACACCATTCGCGTACAAGCCCAAGGGTTCCGCACCAAGGAAACCAAGGACGTGTCGGTCCAGTTGTCGCGCGAGGCCACGGTGGGCGTCACGCTCGAAGTGGGCGCCGTCACCGAGACGGTCCACGTGGAAGCTGCGGCGCCGTTAATTGAATCGAGCACCGCGCAGCTGAGTTTCAACGTCGAACAGAAAAAGATCGTTTCGCTCCCCGGCTTGCAAGGCGCGGTGGACCGACTGGCGCTGCTCTCGCCCGGCGTCGTCTACGGGTTCGGCAACATCAACTCGAACGGCCTGGTGTTCTCGGCCAACGGACAGCGTGCCCGTTCCAACAACTTCCTGCTCGACGGGCAGGACAACAACGATCCCACGATCGGCGGTCCCGGCTACTTCTTCAGCAACCTGGAAGCGCTCGGCGAGTTCCAGGTGATCAGCAACCAGTTCAGCGCGGAGTACGGCCGCAACGCCGGCGCTATCGTCAACCTGCGGGTGAAGTCGGGAACCAACGAGTTTCACGGCAGCGGCACCTACTTCCGGCGCGACGATCAGAACTGGACCGCGCTCACCAATTTCCAGCGTCGCTCGGGCACCAAGAATCCTCCCAAGTACCTGGACTCGATTCTGGGCGGGCAGGTCGGCGGACCGGTGATCAAGGACCGCA
>CAYPHP010000921.1:0-1777 GCA_964410045.1 uncultured Acidobacteriota bacterium
GACGATCGACTTTGAGAACTTCGGCAAGAAGAAGTTCGTGACCAGCATGTTGCAGGTGGAGTTATTGGACGGAGCGGCCCCCAAGCCGGTTCGCGCCCGCCGCCGCAAGGCTGCAGCAGTGGTTGCCGCCGTCGAGTAAGCCGACGTTATTCCAACGATTCGAGTTCAATCCGGCCGACCCCTATCGCGGGCCGGGAGGTACGTGTTCGATCAAATAGCGGGCCAGCAGACTGTGCAAATGCAGCGAGGTCCCCTTGCCCTCTGAGATCGAATGCGAGCGGTTGGGATAGACCATCAAGTCGAAAGGCTTGCCCAACTCCACCAAGCGGTTGATCAACTTCTCCGTGCCCTGGTAGTGAACGTTGTCGTCGCCGGATCCATGCACCAGCAGGAGCCGGCCTTTCAATCCTTCCGCAAAGTTGATCGCTGACCCCGACTTGTAGCCGTCCGTGTTTTCCTGCGGCAGACCCATGTAGCGCTCTTGATAGATCGTGTCGTACAGGCGCTGATCGGGCACGGGAGCTACCGACATTCCCACCTTGTACAGATCCGGCGAGCGGAACATCAAGTTCAGGGTGTTGGTGCCGCCGCCGCTCCAGCCCCATACAGCTACGCGTTCGGCGTCAAGGTAGGACCTCTGCTTCAGCAACGCGCGCACCGCCGTGGCCTGTTCTTCGGAGGAAAGCACACCGACCGCGCCGTAGATCACCTTGCGCCAGTCGCGGCCCTTTGGCGCCGGCGTTCCGCGATTGTCGAAGCTGGCAACAACGTATCCGGCGCGGGCCAGGGCGCGGTGGAACATCATCCGCGACGAACCCCAGGCGTCGGTGACCGTAACGCCGGCCGGTTCGCCGTAAACGTAGATCAACAGCGGATACTTCTTGGCCGGGTCAAAGTCAGGAGGCCTGACCATCCAACCGTCCAGGGTGACGCCACCGCCGACGCCGACCTGGAAGAACTCGACGGGCGGATTTGCCAGCGGGGCGACCGCCTTCCGCAGCGCGGCGTTGTCTTCCAGCGTCCGCACCGTCTTGTGCGCCGGAAGGCTGATCAAGTCGGTCACCGGCGGGCGCTCGTATCCGGAGTAGGTGTGGAACGCCCAGCGTCCGCCCGGACTGATGACATACGAATGTGTGCCCGGCGCTCCCGCCGAAGTCACCCGGAGCGGGTGGCCTGACCCATCCATGCGCGCGCGATAGAGGTAGCGCTGCGTGGCGTTGTCGGGAGAGGCGATGTAGTACAGCCAGTCCTCCTGACCTTCGTCATGGACCAGGCGAACCACTTCGGCCGGACCTGGCGTGAGGATCTTCTGCTGCGTACCGTCGCGGGAAATGCGGTAAGCGCGCCGCGATCCGTCGCGCTCGCTGACCCACAGGAAGTCCTGACCGCCGGCCAGCCAGCGGAAATCGTCGCCCACATCCACCCAGGCCTTGTCCTCGTCGCGGAAGACGCGGCGAACGACGCCCGTGGCTGCGTCGGCCAGCAACACGTCGTTGGTGTTCTGCAGGCGGTTGAGCTGTTGCAACACCACTTCGGAGTCGCCGGCCCAGTCCATGCGCGCGATGTAGGTATTGCGCGGATCGCCGGGGTTCCTGATCCAGACGGCTGGTCCGCCGGCGGCCGGGACGATTCCGACGCGAACGGCGGAGTTCGTGGTACCTGCCTTGGGATAAGGAATGATCGTCAGCACTGGATACAACGTATCGGTGTCGTTAATCAGCGTGAACTTGCTCACGCTGCTCTGATCGAAGCACCAGTAGGCGATGCGGGTGCCGTC
>CAYPHP010000922.1:0-1773 GCA_964410045.1 uncultured Acidobacteriota bacterium
CTGAACCTGCACAGCAGCCCGGAAGGCGAGGACTCAGCCGACAAGAAGCTGCCCGGCAACACGCTGATCATCGGCTCGACCGGCGTCGGCAAGACGACCCTGGAGATGTTCCTGCTGACGCTCACGCGCAAGTGGGACCCGGCACCGCGCCTGGTGCTGTTCGATCTGGACCGCGGCTGCGAGATCGCGATCCGGGCCCTCGGTGGCCGCTACTTCACCTTGGAGGCCGGCAAGCCCACCGGCTGCAACCCGCTGCAGCGCGAGCCGACACCGGCGCGCATCCAGTTCTGGGAGCAGTTGATCCGCACCTGCATCGCCACGCCGGCCATGCCGCTGCTGCCAGCCGACGAACGTGCCATCGCCGATGCGGTCAAGGCCGTGGCGATGATGCCGGCCCCGCTGCGCCGCTTCTCGACAGTTCGGCAGAACCTGCCCAAGGCAGGCGAGAACAGCCTCTTCGAGCGGCTCGGCCGCTGGTGCCAGGGCGGCGCACTCGGCTGGGTCTTCGACCAAGCCGACGACCGGCTGCTCGACCTGCACGCGGCCAACGTCATCGGCTTCGACACCACCGAGTTCCTCGACCTGCCCGAGGTCCGCACGCCGGTGATGATGTACCTGCTGCAGGTGATGGAAGAACTCGTCAACGGCGAGCGGCTGATCTACGTGATCTCGGAGTTCTGGAAGGCGCTCGACCACGAGATCTTCAGCGACTTCGCCAAGCAGAAGCAGAAGACCATCCGCAAGCAGAACGGCCTGGGCATCTTCGACACCCAGAGTCCGTCCGACGTGCTGCGCCACCCCATCGGCCGCACGATGATCGAGCAGAGCGTGACCAAGATCTTCCTCGCCAACCCGGAGGCGGTGCGCGAGGAGTACGTCGACGGCTTCGGCCTGACGCAGGCCGAGTTCGACATCGTGCGCAGCCTCGGAGCGCAGGGCGGCCGGCGCTTCCTGGTCAAGCAGGGCCACGCCAGCGCGATCTGCGAGCTGGACCTGGCCGGGCTCGAGGACTTCATCACCGTGCTCTCGGCCACCACCGACAACGTGGCCCTGCTCGATGCCGTGCGCGAACGGCATGGCAACGATCCGTTTCAATGGCTTCCCGTGCTGCTTCGTGAGGTTCAGGATCGGAGGTTTCGCACTTCCAGGAGAACCGCATGAAAGCCGCTCGTAACTTCCTTGTGCTGGTCGCGGCCGCACTCGCCGCCTCCGCCGCCAGCGCTCAGTTCGTGAAGGGTAACGAGGCCGTCAAGGTGATGCCCGATGGAACCAAGAAAGTGGAGACGCCACCTCTGCCTGCGGCTTCTCTTGGTGCGCCCTGCCCTGCTACGAAGTCAGGTTGCGCCGGTGGCGGCTGGAAGATGCTGGAAAGCCAATCCGGCCTTGTCGAGTGCACCGAAGTGTTTGCTCGGCCCGGTACCTGCCGCGATTCGACATACGGCACAGAGAAGCGCTCGCGGGTCTGGATCGTGAAGCGAAAGGGTGAGTGGACACAGTGCGAGCGACCGGACGTCTCCGGCAAGTGCATCAGCCTCAAAGGCTTCCCAATCAGCGCCGTTCAGTAGATGGGAGAAGTGCAATGTTCGCCTGGGTCGGTTCACAGTTCGATGCAGTCCTCAACACCTACGTGCTCGGCGTCGTGACCGCGCTGATGGCGGGCATTGCCCCTATCGCGTTGACTGCAATGACGATCTGGGTCACGTTGTACGGCTGGGCGGTGCTGCGCAACGAAGTCTCAGAGACGGTGCCAACCTTCCTTTGGAAGGTCTTCAA
>CAYPHP010000923.1:0-1771 GCA_964410045.1 uncultured Acidobacteriota bacterium
GAAAACCCTGTAAGTGATGCGGAAATTGAACACCTGTGGAAATATGTCCACCGGTGTTACGCTGCCCTCTTCAGCACACTTCGGACGCTGGTTGCGCCCCAATCACCGCCCTGCTTGGCCCGGACGCCGGCCCGGTTCAGGCGCTCGGCAATCTCCTGGAACGACTGGCCCTGCTCGCGCCACTCGCGCATCGTCTGCAATGCTCCCTGCTCCTCCAGGACCTCGACCAGTCCATCCGAGCTGAAATCCCACCCATACGGAGCGTGCCGGGATATCCGCTCATGGCGGCCGCGCTTCACGGCCATCGCCGCCTTGGTCCGCTCGCGGATCATGCCGCGCTCCAGCTCCGCGAACACGCTGGCCATCTGCGCCATGGCTCGGCCGTAGAGGTTCGTCATGTCGAAGCCCTCGGCGATGGCGACCAGCTGCACGCCCTGGCGGTCGAAGTCCTGAATGGTGACTGCGGCGTCGGCCACGGACCGGAAGAGCCGGTCGAACTTGGCGACGATGACGACGGCCTTCTTCTTCCTCGCCTCGGCCATGAGCGCCTTGCCAGCCGGCCGAGACGCCAGTGGCTTGCCCCCTGAGACGCCGGCATCCTCATGGATGCGGGTCAGGGCGATGCCCTTGGCGTGGCAGTACGCCTCGATGCGCTGCCGCTGGGCTTCCAGTCCAAGGCCGCTGTCGGCTTGGTCCTCGGAAGAAACGCGGATGTAGCCGATTGCCGTCATACATTCCTCCTCAAATCAATCCCCTGATACCACGTCTTCATTCTCCTGGGCTTGTAGTTCTTCATGCTCCGCTGGATCCCGATCCTGGCGATGGCCCGGCCGAACATGTGGAAAGTGGCCGGTTCCAGCCCCTCGCCCTCGCTCCACGCCTGGTAAGCCCGGAACAGCTCATCCGCCCAGATGCCGCGCTGCGGGCTCGTGATGCAGCGGAACGTGATGAAGTCCGTCAGGTCCAGCTGTCCGGGCGTCGGCTTGGGTGGCGTCTTCGGTCGGCCGCGCTTGCGCCTCTCGAACCCCGCTACCTTGGCTCGCAGTAGCAGCACGACATTCGGGCCCGGCTGCCAGGTGTCACCCAATCGGCCCTGCTTGATGAGGACCCAGACGCGCTGCTTGCTCAAGCCGAGCACCTCGGCGGCCTGGGCCACGGTCATGTAGTCGGCTGGCGTCATACCTTTGCCGCCTTCTCCACGTCTTTCGCTTTTGCAATGGCCATGCGAGCATTCAAGAATCTCTCGGCGTCCAGGTCGATGGAGCCTCCGAGCTGGCCGCCCATGACGGCTTCGAGTGCTGCGAGCAATTCAGGCGCGGCGGCGAGCAATGCGGCATTGGCGCGAATGTCGCCCTCATCCTCGACATCGTGGACGGTCGCAATCGAGACGGGCACGTAAGGCTCGAACGCGCAGATTTGCAATTCATCCGTTCCGCTTACAAGCACGTCCCACGGTCCTTTTGTGTGCATTTCTCGGCCCTCCAACTTCGGTCACCGTTTCGGCCTCCCCCGCTTCCGCGGGGCCAGGTTCCGCACGTCCTGCTCCCGGATCATCCAGTAATTACCGAACCGGGTCGCCTCCAGCTTCCCAATTCTGATTAACCGGGCCACTTCCTGCCGCGTGACCTTCAGCTTCTTCGCCGCCTGCGGCGCCGTCAGGTATCGCATCGGTACGTATCCTTTCCCTATAGAATCAATTATAGGGAAAGAATTATCAGGCGTAGCAGGAATAGCCGACGCTGTGGCCATCCCACGGCGACCAGCTCCAGTG
>CAYPHP010000924.1:0-1767 GCA_964410045.1 uncultured Acidobacteriota bacterium
ACCGCAGCGAGATGGTCGGCGTGGCGGTGGTGGCGGGCAACTTCTTCGATGTGCTGGGCGTGCGCCCGCACGCCGGACGGCTCCTGACGCAGGAGGACGACAGCCCCCAGAACGGCCGGCCCGTGGTGGTGCTGCAGTACGACTTCTGGCGCACCCGTTTCGCCGGCCGGACGGACATTCTCGGCACAGACATTCGTCTGCGCGGCACCCCATTCACGGTCATCGGAGTCGCCGAACGGGGGTTTGAAGGGACCGACGTCGGCGTGCCTCAGCAACTCTGGATTCCGGTGACGGTACCGACTCCGGTCACCCCCAGCCGCGAGAACCTGGAAGACGAGCGTTACGCCTGGTTCTACCTGTTCGGCCGGCTCAAGCCCGGGGTTACCAGGGAACAGGCCGAGTCCGCGATGAAGGTCCTGCACCGCCAGCGGCAGGACGAAGAGTTGCAGGCCAATTTCTTCAAAAAGTTCCCCGACTTGAAGGAACGGTTCCAGCGGCAGGTCTTCAGCCTGGTCCCGGCGTCTCGCGGACAATCAGATCTGCGCCGGAGATTCGAGCAACCATTGATCCTGCTGCAGTGGCTGGTGGGCCTGGTGCTGCTGATCGCGTGCGCGAACGTCGCCAACCTGCTGCTGGCCCGCGCGGCGGCGCGCCAGAAGGAAGTGGCTATCCGCACGGCGCTCGGCGCGACCCGGGCGCAGATCGTGCGCCAGATCCTCGCTGAGAGCATGGTCCTCGCCGTTTGCGGCGGGGCGGCCGGACTGGTCTTCAGCGCCTGGTTCGCGCGCGGCTTGGTGCGCTTCCTTCCGTATTCATCCGAGTCGATCTCGTTGTCGACCACTCCGGACCTGCGGGTGCTGGCCTTCACGGCGGCCTGCACGCTCCTCACCGCTTTGATTTTCGGCGTCGCGCCGGCGATCCAGGGCTCGCGCATGCCGCCCAGCGGAACCCTGCGCGAAGAAGCCGGCGCGATCGCCGGAGGACGCGGTCACGTGCGCCTGCGCAAAACCCTGGTAGGCCTCCAGGTGGGCCTCTCGGTAGTGCTGCTGGCCGGCGCAGGCCTGTTTGCCCGCACCTTGAAGAACCTCCGGAACGTGGACCTGGGGTTCAAGACCGAGAACGTAGTGATGTTCGGCGTCCGTCCGGCCGGCGTCTACGACGAGCCCCGGAAACGCCAGCTTTTCCGCGCCTTGCTCGAAGGCCTGGCAGCGGTTCCCGGCGTGCAGGCCGTCGGCGCCAACACCACGCGCCTGTTGACGGGCGGCCGTTGGGACAGCGGCATTACCCTCCCCGGCGTCGAGCCCAAGAACGGCGAGTATCCGTGGAGTTTCTTCAACGCGGTGTCGCCCGGCTATTTCCAGGTCATGGGAATCCCGATTCTCTCCGGCCGCGATTTCAACTGGAGCGACTGGGGCACCGACCGCAACCACTGTCTGGTCAACGACGCGCTGGTGAAGGACTACCTGCGAGGCGAGAATCCCGTCGGGCGGCTGATGGCCCAAGGCCGGGCGGTAACGCCGGACACCGAGATCATCGGCGTGGTTGGCGACGCACGCTATCACAACGTCCGCGGGGAAGTTCCGCGGCAGACGTTCGTGTTCATGGGCGGTCCGCGCCTGCGGGGAATCAACAACATCAGCCACAGCATCAAATGATGCCGCCACCGCCGTCACATTTGCAGCCTCCGCCTCCACATCATAATAACTATTCAATTCAATCAAATAATTATACTCAATCGTCTTCGTCCATCGCTTCGCAGCCGTTGCC
>CAYPHP010000925.1:0-1754 GCA_964410045.1 uncultured Acidobacteriota bacterium
CGCATCGCCACCGGTGCCACCACGCTGATCCACTGCCTGGGACGCCCTCTGCGCATGATCCGCCGCCGCTATCCGAAGAGCGATATCCGGGTGACGGTGTCGGTGACCGAGGAGATCGTGGCGGGAGTGCTGGGGCGGCGGTTCGACCTTGGATTGATCTCGCTGCCCTACCCCGACGACGGGCTCAGCATCACGCCGCTCTTCGACGAGGAGTTACTGGTGGTAGGTCCCAGCCCGACACTGGTGCGCGGAAACAATGTCCGCGGCATCGAGGTTCCGGTGCTGGCGAAGGCGTCCTTTCTGCTCTATCCCAAGACCAGCAACATGCGCATCATGATCGACCGGTTCTTCGAGGAACTGGGGATCCAGCCGCAAGTGGTGATGGAGGCTGACGATACCGAGGCCATCAAGTGCCTGGTGGAAGGCGGCTTCGGATACTCGATTCTGCCGGAGCAGGCGCTGCGCGGGCATCCGCGGTTTCTGCGCCGATACCGGGTCCCGGGACGCCGGCTGGTCCGGACGCAGGCCCTGGCCGCCCCGCAAACGGGCTATCCGCGCGCCTTGACGTCGGCAATCGCCGGAATTCTTCAAAACGAATTGCGCGGCCTTTCCTAGAGACCGCCGGCGTGCAACCCTAGAACACGATTCTCGCTGCCACCTGGAGAATCCGCGGCGGCACCCGGGTGGACGAAATCACGCCAAACGAAGCGCTGGTTGCGGTCGCGTTGGGCTGGCTGAAATTGGTGTTGTTGAACACGTTGAAAGCCTCGCCCCGCAGGTCGAGCTTGATTCTCTCGGTGATCGCTACCACCTTCTGTAACGACACGTCGGTCTGAAAAAAGCCGGGACCGGTGAAGATGTTGCGTCCGGAGCCGTATTCTCCGACCACCGGGCTGGAGAACCGCGCTCTCTCTTCGGTGCTCAAGTAGGAAACCGCGGAACCCCCTTTGACAATCTGGCCGACCGCCGTCGGATCGCCGTTGAAGACCGCATTTGTGGTCACATTGTTGAATAGCGTGCTGCGCCCGGAAGAGACGGTATACGGGTAGCCGCTCGACCAGTCAACGATGGTGTTGACGCTCCAGCCGCCCAGCAACCGCGCCGGCAGGCCGTCCTTCAGCCACGTTTTGCCGCGGCCGAACGGCAATTCGTAGATCACCCCGGCGCGAAGCTGGTGGCGGATGTCGAAGGCGCTGCGCCCGCGGTCCAGGCGCCGGTTGTTGGAATCGGTGGGGATCAGAAGTCCCTGCCCGGCGCCCGAAGTGTCGTCGGAGATGTCATCCAGGCTCTTGGCCCACGTGTAGTTCGCCTGGAACATCAGTCCCTGAGAGAAACGCCGGTTCAGCGAGATCTGTAAGGCGTTGTAGCTGGTATCAGTGCAGGAGCATCCCTGCGCGGCCACGGTGAACTGCGGGTTGTTAAAGTAGCCGAGGCCGAGTCCCGCGGCCACCATCCGGCCGCCGGTCACGCCGTTGAAGACGCCGGTGGTTACCGCATTGATGAACGTCCCCACCTCACTGTTCGTCAGGTTGGTGGAAATACTGGAGGGCAGTGTGGCGCCGTAGGTGTTGAGCAGCGCCCCCACCGGTCCGGTGCGTCCGCCGGATTGGGCCGCCCGGAAGCTGTTCAGGAACTCCGTGCTGATGGCGGCCTGGTTGGCGTTCATCATGCGAAACATGTGGGTCCCTTTGTTGCCGACATAGGCAATCTCCAGGACCGTGTCCCGGAAGACCTGGCGCTGAATACTGAGATTC
>CAYPHP010000926.1:0-1753 GCA_964410045.1 uncultured Acidobacteriota bacterium
CGGAGGCCGATACGGAGCGCACCCGGTAGTTCTTGGAATCGGCGATGAGAATGCTGCCGTCCGCTCGAGCCACGGCTTGCATGGGATTGTTCAGGGACGCGGCACTGGCCGCGCTGCCATCGCCCGAGAATCCCTGCGTGCCGCTGCCGGCCACCGTGGTGATGACGCCGTTGGCGTCCACTTTGCGGACGCGGTGGTTCTCGTAGTCGGCAACAATGAAACCGCCCGCCGGAAGAAGTGAGACGCTGAAGGGAAAGCTGAAAGAGGCGCTCAAGGCCGGTCCTCCATCGCCGGCAAATGTGGACTGGCCGTTCCCGGCGACGGTGGTGATCACGCCGGAGGGCGAGACCCGTCGCACGCGATGGTTGTCGGTATCGCCGATGTAAATGCTGCCGTCGGCAGCCACACTCACGGCGCCTCGTGGATATCGGATCTGCGCGGAAGTCGCCGGGCCGTCGTCACCGGAGAAGCCGCAGGTCCCGTTCCCAGCGACCGTACTGATGGTCCCCTGGGCATTCACTATGCGGATCCGGCAACTAAGCAACTCGGTGATGTAGACGTTGCCGGAACCGTCTACGGCAACCCCCAGCGGAATGTTGAGCCTGGCTTGCGTGGCGGGGCCGCCATCGCCGCCACTGCCTCCTCCGGCGACCGTGGTGATGATTCCCTGCGAATCAACCTTGCGGATGCGGCCGTTTCCGGCATCGGCGATATAGAGGTTGCCGGACTGATCTACGGCCAGACGCCCCAGACTATCGAGCAGTTGTGTGCCGCTGAGACTGGCCGAACGAGCTGCACCTCCTTCGCCCGAGAATCCTCCCAATCCGTTGCCGGCGACTACGGTCAGCGTCCCATCGGGCGAGATCTTGACCACGATGTGGTTGCCATCATCCGCGGCGTAGATGTTTCCGGCCGTGTCGGCGGCGATACCCGTGAGCGTTCCCAAGGTGGCCGTGCTCGCGGGCTTTCCATCGCTTCGAAACACGAACGGCGATCCCGCCACAGTGCTGATGACGCGTTGGGAGGCGAGTGGGGCCGTCAAGGCGAGCAACAGCGGCAGCAGGGTGCGCTTCATGGGCGACCCAGGATACTCGACGACCCTCCGGTTTGCAATGTTCTAGGGACCGCCCTTGCGGGCGGGACGCCCCCGCTCCCAGGGCTAGTTCTCCGTCGGCTTGCGTTCCAGTTGGTCGATCACCACTTTGTCGACGGGCAGCTTGCGGGGTTCCAGCTTCAGGCCCAGTTGTTGCACGCTTTGGAAAATCGAGCCGCCGGAGGGTTCCGACGCGGAGTCGGCAGGCGAGCCGCCGGCGCTTCGCTCGGCCATCACCATACCCCCGCCCATGGCCCGCGCGGCGTTCATCATCTCGTCCCGCGAAATATCGAACGCCACTTGATAGAACCCTTTCAGACCGGTCATGTCCACAATGGGGCGGTCCACGAAACGCGAAAGCGCCAGGGTCAGCGCTTCCATACTCATCTTGGGGGTTTCAAAGTGCATCAGGCCCGCGTTCATGGTGATCTTCATCGGACCCATACCGGCGTCTGCGCCGCGCACCACCATGCCGGTTTGCGGATTACCCTCAATCTTCACCTGACCGCCTCCTGTGGGAGGGGCGGCCTGGGCGTCCACAGCCTCATCTGGCGGCGCGTCTTTCATCTTGTGCCCCGTCTTCGCGACCACCAGCGCGTAGGCGCCTTGCTCGGTCTTCTCCCAATGGAATTTCATTCCGAACCGCTCGACGAGCAGCGC
>CAYPHP010000927.1:0-1752 GCA_964410045.1 uncultured Acidobacteriota bacterium
TGGCATCCGCCGCCGGGGTTTGCGCACCCGCCAATGCGGCGCATGTGGCCAGGCCGGCGAATGCCAGCTTGGACAGCACCTTGACGAGACCCTCGATCGACATCCTCATCGCTTGCTCCCTTGCCGCGCGGCGGCCTCCTGCAACTCCAGCTTCGTGGGTCGTTCGACCCACTCACCGGCGGCATCCTGGACGATTTCCTTGAGATCCACTTCTGTTTCCGAAATCTTCGTGACCAGCCCGAAGTTCTGGCCCATGTAATTGCCCGCCTTCACCATGAAGGTCTGGCCCGAGGCGTCGATCAGCGCGACGTTGTTGCCCTGCTGCCGCAGCGTGCCGACCATCTTGAGCTGATCGAGCGGGAATCCTTCGAGCGCCTCGCGGCGACGGTCCAGGTCCGGCTTGATGGCGCTGGTGCTGGCGCGGGTCTGCGCCTGGCGCGCCACCGCCAGCACCATCTTCTGTGCATCGAACGGGTCGATCAGCGCCTTCGCCTCGTAGGTGAAGGGTGAAAACTGCTTCGGCTCGGGCACGGGCTGCGTCGTCGGCCGCATGGCCTTGCGCGTGTCGTCCATCCAGGCGCGCAGTTCGCTTTCGCTGCCGCCGCCACAGGCGGCGAGACTGGAGACGGCGACGACCAGCGCCGCCAATCGCTTTGTTTGGGTCAGGTCCATCATTTTGCCGGCCCCTTCGCGGCCGCCTGCTTCGCCTTGCGCTGATTGGCGATTTCATCGGCGTCGAGGTAGCGATATGTCTTCGCGGTGGCGTCCAGCGTCAGCGCCCCGCCCTTGCCGGCCGCGAGGTTCAGGTTGTTCAATGTCACGATGCGCGGCAGATTGGCGATGTCGCTCGCGAAGGCGCCGAGATCGTGGTACTTGCCGGCCAGCTTGATCGCGATCGGCAGTTCGGCGTAGTACTCCTTGATGTTGGTCTGGCCGGGCTTGAACAGTTCGAAGTCCAGTCCGCGGCCGACGCCGGCCTGGTTGATGTCGGACAGCAGTGCGTCCATCTCGGACTTGCTCGGCAGCTGCTTTTCCAGCGTCAGTACGTACTGGCTGACCTGCTCGCGCTGCTTGCGCAGTTCATCGAGATTGATCGCCTGCTGCAGCTTGTTCTTGTACTCATCCTTCAGCTTGAGCTCCTCGGCCTGCAGCTGTTCCAGGTGTTCCTTCTGGCTGCTCCACAAGCCGAACCAGCCTCCGACACCAAACGCGACGATGACGACCAGCCAGAGTACAAACCGGGGCGCCGTCGGCCAGGTGCCGACGTTGTCCAGGGTCAGGCCCCGGAATTGCGAGAGTAGGTCTCGACTTGCCATCAGTGCCTCTGCGTCGCGCTACTTCTTCGGAGCCGCTGCCGCGGCGGAGGGAGCCGGCGTTGCCACTGCCGGCGTCATCGCACCGGTCGCGACGGCCGAGGCCGGCACGCCAGCGGCCGGCTTGGGTTGCGCCTGCTGCTGCTGCAATTGCGTACGCTCCGGTGTGGGCTTCAACGTGAAGTTCAACGCAAACTCGAACACGCGGCGGTTCATGCCCGCCGGGCCCTGACCGGAGACCTTGATCTCGATGAGTTCCGGACGCTCGAGCACCCGCGAGTTGTTCTGCAGGTTGCGCAGGAATTCCGAGACGCGTTCGTTCGACGCTGCCCAGCCCGTGACATTCACCTTGCGGTCTTCCTGCTTGATCGAGCGCAGGTAGATGCCCTCCGGAACCTGCTTGGCCACTTCGTCCAGCAGATAGACGGGCTGATTTCGG
>CAYPHP010000928.1:0-1752 GCA_964410045.1 uncultured Acidobacteriota bacterium
GCGCTCGACGTCGGCGACGCTGATTGGGCCGTCCATCGCCAGGCCCAGGGCCTGGGTCAGCGGCGACCCGACGCCGCAGAAGATCGCGTAGCCTCCGGCGATCGGCTCGGCGATTGCGCCGGATTCCGGATGATAGAGGGCCAGCGCCTCGGCGGCCTTCAGCCCGTTGTAGGCCTCCGCGGCTTCCAGGCGTCTGGCTAGAGCTTGGTCGGTAAAGAGCATCGAGAGATTGTAGCAACGGCTTAAAATGATGTGCATGAGAACAAAAAGGGCCAGTCTTCTCTCCATCGCAGTGGCGCTGACCATCTCTCTTTCGGCGCAGGTCAAGACCGAAGTGCCTCCCATTGTGCCTGGCGCGAAGCCGGTCACGGTCGAGCGCATCAAGATCCACGGAACGGCGCTCGAAGGCAACCTGGAAGGCGATGCGGTCGACCGCGACGTGATGGTCTTCCTGCCGCCCGGTTACGCCACCCAGAAAAGCCGTCGCTACCCGGCGGTCTACGCCCTGCACGGCTATTCCATCGGCGCGGAGCAGTGGTCGCAGGAGATCCATGTCCCGCAAACCATCGAGGGCGCCTTCGCTCAAGGCGCCCAGGAGATGATCGTGGTCCTGCCCGACTCCAAGACCGTGCACAACGGGTCGATGTATTCCGCCTCCGTGACCACCGGCGACTTCGAACAGTTCATCGCCCGCGACGTGGTCAGCTACATCGACGCGCATTACCGCACCATCGCCAAGCGGACGAGCCGGGGGCTGGTGGGCCATTCCATGGGCGGCTACGGCGCCACGCGCATCGGCATGAAGCGTTCCGACGTTTTTGGCAGCGTGTACATCATGAGCCCGTGCTGCTTGTCGGTCCGGACGCCCAATCCCGCGGATGAGCAAGCCCTGGCTGCGGTGAAGACGCCGGCGGATTCCGCCAAGCTGCCTTTCGGACTCCGCGCGCAACTGGCGACCGCCGCGGCTTGGTCGCCCAATCCGAAGAACCCGCCGCTCTATCTCGATCTGCCGGTCAAGGACGGCGTGCTCCAGCAGGACGTGCTCGCCAGATGGGCGGCGAACGCACCCTTGGCATTCGTCGACCAGTATGTCGGCAACCTGCGCCAGTATCGGGCCATCGGCATCGACGTCGGCGACAAAGACGGCCTGCGCGCGGGCGCGGCCAGGCTCCACGAGGTTCTGGACAATTACGGGATCGCCCACACCTTCGAGATCTATTCCGGCACCCACACCAGCGCGATGGCGGTTCGCTTTCAGAACCATGTCCTGCCGTTTTTCAGCAAGAGTTTGTGCTTCAGCAAGGATTGCCGGTGAGGAAGGGCTCGTTCCGGCTATTCCGTTATGGAGTGCGGAGGGCAGGCGCGGGGGCCTGCCCCTACATGGTACGCTGATGCTACGGGGTTCAGGAGGTATCCATGAAGTCACTCTACGTATTGATCCTGGGAAGCCTGTTGACGCTGGCCTGCCCTCAGAACGCGCCGGCGCAGCAGCATTACAACTCGTTCGCCAGGATGGTCAGCCTGACCAGCACGTGGCAAAGTAATTTCCACAGCGACATCATCCGAGCAAACGCTTCCAAAGGTTCGTTCAGGGAACTGGCGGGTGCGCCACGGATCACCCAGCAGGATATCCAGAACCTATGCAAGCCGTTCACCTGCGGGAATGAATCGAATCTGAATCGCTCGGCGCCAGCTCGTCCTCCGGCAGCGCCAATCAATCATCCGATCACCGCGACCGACTTCCGGCCGGTG
>CAYPHP010000929.1:0-1749 GCA_964410045.1 uncultured Acidobacteriota bacterium
TTCTTTGGGGGTCTTGCCCGGCATAGCTCCTCCGTTGGGATATGGATGACAGGCCATTATAGGAGGAAAGGCGCGCGCGCGTCCGATTCGTTCTGCGGATAGGCGGTATTCAAAAAGCGGATGGCGGCTTAGTCCAGGATCGACAGGTAGGCCCGCCAAGGACCTACCGCTTCGGTGTAGCGTTTCGCCATCACCCGGACAATCTGGCGGATGTGTCCGAGGTCGTGAACGGCCCAGGAGGCCAGCAGCTGTCCCAAGGTCACCCGGCCAAGTGCAGGATCGGGATGCATTCCGGTCAGTGCAAGCTGGGCAGGCGTCAGGTTCAAGGCTCGCAGAGTGGCCAGACTCTCCGACCGCAATTCGGCAAACCGCTTGAGCAGGTCAGGCAGGGGTGTGTCTTTGTACTTGTCGCCCGCAAAGCGATCGAACGGGGTGAACGGTCGCGACTCGCCCTCGGTCAGAATGATCCGGGCCCGCGGGATCCAGTCGGTCTCCTCGCCGTGGATCAGGTGCGCCACTACGTCGCGCGGACGGAACGTGCCCGGTCCCTCCGACGCGTTGATCCACTCGTCAGAGAGTCCGCCCAGCAGCGAGTTCAGCACGTTAGGTGTGCGCTCTAGAATTTCGATGATCTCCATTCTGATCCTCACCGCAGCGCGAACGTGACAAAGGAATCCCCGCGCTTGGTTCCCAGTTTACCGCCGCCCCCGGCCGCGATTGTCACGTACTGTTTTCCTTTGACAAGGTATGTGACCGGAGTGGCATAGCCACCGGCGGGGAGTTTATGTTCCCAGAGCACAGCGCCGGTGGACGCGTCGAAGGCGCGAAACTTCTCGTCCTTGGTGGAGGCGATGAAGACCAGGCCTCCCGCAGTGACGATGGCGCCGCCGAAGTTCTCCGAGCCGGGCCCGTCTCCGAGTGTCTTCTGCCAGACAATCTCGCCGCGGTTCAGATCGACGGCGGTCAGCAGCCCCCAGGGCGGCTTCGACGCCGGGTTGCCGTCCTGATCGGTAAAGCGGATGTAGCCTTTGAGGCCGTAGCCGCCCTCCTTCTTCGGAACCAGCGTGGTGAGATTGGGCACGTTGTTGGTGTTCACGTAAAGCAAGGCGGTGCCGGGATCCCAGGCCGCGCCGGACCAGTTCGCCCCGCCGTGGAAGCCAGGCAAGGTCACCGTTCCTTGCAGGCTGGGCGGCGTGAAGATGGAGCAGCAGCGCAAGGCTCGGGTTTCCGGCGACGAAGCAGAAGGCTCGAACGCTTGTGGCGCGATCGGCGGCGGCTTCTTCGGAAAAATCTGCGTAGGCCAGGCTTCTTCGCCGGGCACATCCGAGGGTGGCACGGCGCGCTCCTCGACTCCAAACAGCGGCTCGCCGGTGTGACGGTCGAGCACCCAGACGTGGCCGGTCTTGGTCACCTGGGCCACGGCTTCCCGGCCCTGCGATTTCACCAGCACCGGCGGCGTCGGTAGATCGTAGTCCCAGATGTCGTGGCGGACAGTTTGAAAATGCCAGACGCGTTTTCCCGTGCGCGCGTCCAGCGCCACGACCGAATTGCCAAAGAGGTTCTGACCCTTCCGGTCGCCGCCGTAGAAATCGAAGACCGGCGAGCCGAGTCCGGCGAAGACCAGCTTGTTCCTGGCGTCCACCGTGATGCCGCCCCAGGCGTTGGCCCCGCCGCGATCTTTCCAGGAATCACCGGCCCATGTCTCATGGCCGAACTCGCCCGGCCGAGGCACGGTGTGGAAGCGCCAGA
>CAYPHP010000930.1:0-1741 GCA_964410045.1 uncultured Acidobacteriota bacterium
GCCGGCTAACGCTGCCGCGCGCTTCGTTCGGTGGCACGGCCAGGTCGCGGGCGTCCTCGGGCACGGCAGGATCAAACAGAAGGGGCCGCATCGCGGCGGCGTTCAGCGCGCAGCGGATCATGGTGCTGTCATGTTCGAGCCCGCTCGCTTCCCGCAGCAGGTGCATCAGGCCCAGCACTAGCTCCACGCCAGCGAGCGCCCGGGGCCGTGTGTCCGGTGGTAGCCGAGCCGGATCTTCCATGCTCATTGAGCTTCTTGCTATCTTGGTTGGTGGCACGACTCTGCGGACGTCGGGATAGTAGTCGGGAGTCCGCCGCCGGACACGAACACTCCATCGCGGCTGGTAGGGCGAAGCCCGAATTCTGGCATCACATCGCTTTAGCGATCCCGCGCCGCCACCGGGATGCGGTAGCGAGAACGACAGCGCTGCTGAGGACAACAATGGTAAGGGTCTTGTGCTCGCTCTGGTCAAATCCCAGACGAGTCCGCCGTTGATCAATCCTGGACGGCCGGGGTCCTATGCTGGCCCCTTTCCTTGCACGACAACGTCAAGTTGTTGCTACCCGTGCTGGGTAAGGTTGTGGGGCGTGTCGCTAGGGCACCTGTTCCGCGGTTAGAAGCGAATGAACGCGCGTTGTTAGAGGATGGGATCGAGACGGAGGCGCCACAGCGACAGGCTTGAACGCCGAGCGTTGCTGGCGCTTGGCACAGGGCTGATCTCATGGCGGCTTCACCGCGCATACTTGTTGCAGACGCGTCGCGTCACATGCGCGCCATGATCAGCGATGTCCTGCGGAGCGCTGGACAGCGCGACGTGATGCATGCTGGCATTGAAGGTGAGCTCCGCAAAATGGTGGATCAGCATCGGCCGCGGATCATCGTCATGGCGACTGATTTCCCTGGCGTCTCCGGCCTGGACTTCGCAAAGCAGATTAGAGGCGGCTACAACTTCGTGCCGCGCGAAACTTCCATCATTCTGACCACGACTGCTCCGACCCGATCGCTTCTCGAAGCAGCGCGCGTGATCGGTGTAGATGAAGTGGTTGCGGTGCCATTCACGACGCATGCGCTGATCGCGCGCATCCGCTCTGTGATCGAGCGCCCGCGCCCCTTTATTGATTGCTCCAGCTATGTAGGTCCGTGCCGCAGACGGGTTATGCTGCAACATTACAAGGGGCCACTGCGTCGCGCGGAGGATCCCGTGGTTGCCCCCGAGCCAAAGGCTCTGTGGAGCGGCGAAGGCAACCGATCGGTCGTCCGCCTTTGCGTGCAGAAGATGAGTGAGTATCGAAGCCGACTTGTGCCTGAGCAAGAAGAAAAGCTGCGGCAGGTCTATCTGTCCGTCATGAAGCTTGAGACGCGAGCGGAGCAGGATGCCGACGTGGTGCTCGGAGATGCAGCACGATCATTCGGTAGCTATTTTACGACGCTGAGTTTGGGGAGGTGGCCGGACCTCGGTATCCTGAATGCTCACATCGACGTACTGCATAAGCTCGCTGTTGCCGGAGAGATCGAGGAAGCCCAGAGGCCGGCCCTTGTTCGAAACCTGCGTGAGCATATCGCCGTTGTGCTAGGCGGTGCTCAGGACTGAAGTGGAATTGCGATATCTTGCGCCATCCCTGAAGTGCCACCGAAACCTCTGCACCGGGATGATCCAGATTTGAGTAGCGCCTCAAAAGCGAACGGACATACTTAGCCGGAGGCCCCGACCAGAGGGCACCCTATGCAGCCTCTCCCTACG
>CAYPHP010000931.1:0-1739 GCA_964410045.1 uncultured Acidobacteriota bacterium
ATCGAAGCAAATGGATTAAATCAGCGTTTCCCTAGCAGCTTGTCGAACTTAGAAAACGATTCCGGGGTCTTGATCCTATTACCGGACCCGGACGCTGATAGAAAATGAGTTTCGGGTTAATCAGCGCAACGCGGATCCGCGCTCGGAGGCCAGTTCTCCCAGTTTTCCGCCTCGATCCACCCCGGCCCATCGTTGTTAACCCGCCGCCGCCAGGTTTTTGAGCGTGAACATCCGTTTGAGATTGTAACTCACACAGACCAACGTCCATTCCAGCGCGACCTTCGCGCGTCCGCGCAACGTAAAGCGCCGGAACTCCATCACTTCTTTGATAATCCCAAACACCGGCTCCACCGTTTGCTTGCGTAACCGGTAGAGCGCTTGCCCGAGGGCCGTCTTCAAGCGATGCGCCATGAGCTCCTTGGCCGTCGCGTCCGGTCCCGGCGCGGGCGGGTCCGGCTGCGGCAGCAAGTCGGCGATCGACTTAGGATGCGACGTTTTCTCCACCGCCGCATACACCGTCATGCCGCTCGCCGTGCCGTCGGGTTTTTGTTCTACTGTCGCCACCGCAGCGGCACTGTAAAAGCCGCTGTCCACCAACACCGCACGGACTTCCGCCACCACCACCGGACTGATCGCCATCACGTTCGCCACCAGCTCCTGCTGGTCGTTGGGCGCCTCGCTCACGCGCTCACCCACGATGAGCATCGCTTCGTCCACCGCCGCTTGCGGATTATACGCCTGCTCGAAATGCTGGCCACTGCCCGCTTTCATGATCCGGCTCGCCGGATCCGTGAAGTTGTATTGCGCCTTGGGATCGGGTACTTCGCTCGGCGGGGCCGGCGCTTTGCCGCGCGGCTTTTTGCCCGCCGCGCGCTGGGCCTCGCGCGCGGCTACTTTGGCTTGGTACGACTCCGTTTGCGCGGCCGCCATTTCTTTGGCGCGCGCTTCAATCACTTGCCGCGCTTGTTTCAGGGCCGCAAGGCAGTGCTCGCGGCGCGTGAGTTCCGCCGGGAGGTCGAGCGTTTCCTTGGTCTCCCGCGTGTCCGCTGGTCCCGCACGGGACAGCAGTACCTGCAATTCGAGTTCCAGCAGCGTGATCAGGTCGGCGGCGCGCTGGTAACTGACCGCGGCGTGCTTGCTGGCGTTGCCCGCAAGCTTCGTTCCGTCCACGCTGACCGTGCCCACGCGCGTCAGCCGGAGTTGCTGCGCCAGTTGCAACACGGTGACAAAGGCGGCCCGGAACGCGACCGCGGCGACCCGAAAGGCGCAGATCGAAGCGTGATCGGGATGCTCATTGGCGCAGAGATAACGCACGGCCACATCGCTATGGGTGGCGGCCTCAATGGTCCGCGAGCCGAAGCGTCCGGTGGCGTAGCAGTAGATGAGCAGGGCAAGCATCATCGCGGGCGGATACTGTTCGCTGCCCGTGCCGCGATGATTGACCTGGAAGTGGGCGGTGGGAATGTGCTCCACGGCATCCAGGATGAAGTGGACGATGTGGTCGGCGGGCACCCAGTCGCGCACATCGCAGGGCAGAAACATCGGCGTCTGGCGGTCGAGATTGACGAATCGTGCAGGCATGAGCATTGGAGCCTCGCCGCCTACATTTGTTCAAAATATTTTCAAAAATCTTTCTGCGCCCAAGTCAGACAGTCTGCTAGCCGACGAAGCTCTCGAAGACGCGCTCTACGATAGTCAGGCCCTCCAAGACTTTGCCCGCATTGATCTGGCCGCCGAGG
>CAYPHP010000932.1:0-1733 GCA_964410045.1 uncultured Acidobacteriota bacterium
CGGTTTCCACGAACCGTTCTTCTACAAGCTGGTCGATGTCCTCGCCCGCACCATGGGTGATGTCTTCCCCGAGATTCGCACCAGGCAACAGCACGTAAAGGATGTGCTGAAGCTGGAGGAAGAAGCGTTCAACCGCACTCTCGACAAAGGCATCAAACTCTTCGAAGAAGAGGTGGCCAATCTCCAAGGCGGCGAAGCCGCCGCCGTCCCGGGGAGCGCGCCCGCCTCGGGCGCAGCCGACCGCGCCCTCGCGGTCGGCACGAGCGGGACCGCAACGTCGGGCGCCCACTACTCCAAACGACGCCTCCCACACTTCGAACGCCCCTGGGCCAAATATATGGTGACCTTCACCACCCACGAGAAGCGTGTGCTCTCTCCGGCCGAGCGCGACACCGTGCTTGAGAGCGTCCTTTACGCGCACCGCCACCAGCAGTGCATGCTCATTGCCGCATGCGTGATGCCCGACCATGTTCACCTGCTCTTCGAACCGCAGATCAAGGAGCAGGACAAAGATGGAAAGCCGATCTTCTGGCCGTTGGGCGAAATCCTCCACGGCATCAAGTCAACGACTGCTCACCGGATCAACAAAGCTGCTGGCGTTAAAGGTGTCCACGTCTGGCAGGAGGAGAGTTTCGATCGGATGATTCGCGGCAAGTCTGATCTGGAGGAAAAGTTTCACTACATCTGTCGCAATCCTTGGGACAACGGTGTCGTACCGACCACGGAACCTTATCCGTGGTTGTGGGCGCTTGAATCAGATCAGAATGCAGCGTCGTCCGGAGGCGCCACGGTTTCCCGCGAGGGCGCGGGAAACAGCGCCCGAGGCGGGCGCGCTCCCCGGGACTTGGCGCCCGCCCATCGCCAAATCTCCGGCGCATTCGCGTTCAAGCTGTATGACGAACAGGGCTTCCCGCTCGACCTCACCGAACTCATGGCTCGCGAGCGCGGCCTGACCGTGGATGTCACCGGGTTCAATACGTTGATGGAGGAGCAGAAGGCACGCGCCCGCGCCGCGCAGAAGAAGACTGTCATCGAGCTCTCGCAGATTGAGACGCAGACCCCGACGAGGTTTGTCGGGTTCGAACGTGTCGAAGCGGTAATGACGGACCTGTTGGAAGTAGTCGAGTCCGGTGGCAAAACCGCGGTTATTCTGGATTCAACTCCTTTCTATGCCGAGATGGGTGGTCAAGTAGGCGACACTGGTGTGCTCGGTATTGGTGGGAGTATGTTCGAGGTAGTAAATACGACCAAGTCCGGTAACACCTTTCTGCATTTCCTCAAAGAATCAGCGCCTGAGATTCCGACAGGAGAAACGGTTCGAGCACACGTGTTTCCAGATCGCCGCCGCGCGATTGAACGCCACCACACGGTCACGCATCTCCTGCACTGGGCGATTCACGAGGTCGTCAGCAAGGAAGCCTCACAGAAGGGTTCCTTCGTCGGGCCGGACAAGCTGACCTTTGACTTCAACTGCGCGCCGCTCACGCCGCAGCAGGTCGCTGCCGTGGAGAAACTCGTCAACGAGCGCATCCTCGAAAACGCCGACGTCTCCTGGACCGAAGTCCCGCACGCCGACGTGAAGGGCCGCGCCGATGTCATGCAGTTCTTCGGCGACAAATACGGCGACACCGTCCGCGTCGTCCAGATCGGCGGCGGCGCGCAGAAGCTCGACGGTTATTCGATGGAGCTTTGCGGCGGCACGCACACCCGCGCGACCGGCGAGATCGGCTTGT
>CAYPHP010000933.1:0-1731 GCA_964410045.1 uncultured Acidobacteriota bacterium
CCTGGAGAATGCCTGATCCCGGCACCTTGTCGGCGGCCATCACATACACCGGATCGTCCAGACGCAACTTCCCTTCCTTGATCTGGGTGAACGCTTCCACCATCACCGCGACCTTGATGACGCTGGCGGTGCCCACGCGGCGGTCTCCGTGCATGTCGAAGGTCTGGCCGGTACCCAAGTGCTTGGCGGCCACGGACACCCGCCCGTTGAATCCGGCCACCGCGGCGGCGACCTCTTTGTCCAACGCCGGCTGGGCCGCGAGGATCGTGCCAAGAAACAACCCAAAGGACAACCGCAGAATCATGGTTCGTCTCCCAATTTCTAACTCCCCGAGTATACTCTTGGCATGCGCAAGGCAGGCACTTGGGCCATCATCGTTTTGGTGGTCGGAGGCGGGCTGGTGGCCATCGTTGGGTTCATCGGCGCGCTGATGCCCGAAGAGGACGTGGCCGTGGCTCAGATCTTTGTGCCGCATCCTCCGGAAGCCGTCTGGCTGGTGATCACCAACTACGGACAGTTGTCGAGTTGGAATCCTCAATATGTGCGCTCCGAGCTTTTGCCGCCAGCCACCAACGGCCGTCCGCGCTGGCGCGCCGTGGTCGCGCAGGGCTACACCGTCACTTTTGAGCAGACCGAAGCCGACCCTCCCAAGCGGCTGGTGAACACGATCGTCGATCAAAACCTGCCGTTCGGCGGAACCATCACCTTTTCATTGACGCCCTTGGATCAAGGAACCGCTCTCACGCTGACTTCACGCGGCGAGATCCGCAATCCGTTTGTCCGATTCTTCGCCTTTTTCGTCTTCAAACACAAACCTCTGGTGGAGCGGGCGGTGGCGTCTCTGAAAAGCCGGGTAAGGTAACCGGGTCCGGCGCGGGCACGAACACCCACGCGAACTTCTCGATCAACACTGGAGTGGGATCGGCCTCGCTCGCTTCGGGTGACGCCGCACGCTCCGCCTGCAGTTCGTGTAACTCCTTCATGTTGCGGTAGAAGCTGCGTTCCAGCGCGCTCTCGTAGCGGTTCAGGCGCGCGAGAATGCGGGTGTCGAGCACTTCGGGCTTGAAGCACTCGGTCTCGATCTTTCCGGTACGGCGCAGACGCCAGGCGATGCCGATGATCCGCTCGGCCAGAAACTCTTCCATCGGCCCAGCCGGCTTCAGGTCGCCGAGCCAGCGCTCGGTGAAGGTCTGGAATTCGGCTTCGTTTTCGCCGGGAATCACGGGCATTCTGGCGGAGAGTCCATGCGTGACCGCGTTTCGGGACGCAATGGCTTTGCCTTCAGGGGTTTTCGGACCTGTCGACTTGAGTGCATTGCGCCGATTGGCTTCGTTTTGTAATTGAGATGGCATCGGGGGCATGCCTCCTTTGCTCTGAATTAACCCTGTTGGGATGTAGGTGTTAAGAGCATTCCGGAGGCCACTCGCTAAACCCTGTGGATCCGGCAGACGGCCTCCGAGTGGCCCTAAACGTGTACTGTTTTTTGGAGGTGGAATGGGAGGAGGAGGGGGACTGAGATCTTCGCGCGTCTGCAGTTCGAGGGCTGACCCCGCGTTCTTCGGCAGCGTTTAGCGGCCGAGGCCGACGGCGTCCTCATAAACGCGGACGTAGTCCACGATCATCCGTTGCGGAAAGACGGTCGTGGCGTCAGGCGAGCCCGGCCAGTTGCCGCCCACGGCTACGTTCAGCAGCAGGAAGAACGGCTTGGTGAAGACCCACGACTTCCCTGGC
>CAYPHP010000934.1:0-1720 GCA_964410045.1 uncultured Acidobacteriota bacterium
TCGTGCTGCCCGCTGCGGACCAGGGCGTCGTTCAGTTTCCGAATTCGTTGGGACAACCGTTCCAGGATCTTGAACACCAGGCCTGGATCTTCGTGGATCCGCCGCAGGAAGGTCTTCTTCTCCAGTGTCAACACCCAGACGTCGCCGACCGCGCGCACCGAGGCCGAGCGCACTTCCCGCTCAAACAGGGCCATCTCGCCGAAGAAATCCCCTGTCCGCAACGTGGCCAGACAGAATTCCTGGGCTCCATCGCGGCGCAATACCTCAACCTCGCCGGATTGGATCACGTACATGCAATCCCCAGCCTCTCCCTGACGGACGACCATTTCCCCGTCACGAAACAGCTTGCCTAGAGTGTTGCTCATAGCGACGTCCTCCTCTTAAGCTGCCCAGCGTGGCCGGACGGCAGGTTGCCTACGACGATGTCCCAGAGAAAACGGAACAGGAATGCGGGATGACAAGAGCGCAGAAAAACGTGTTGGTAAGGCGCGCTGCCGGTAAAGGTGTCCCAGAGCACGGTGCTCATCCGTCGCTGGCTGCCTTGCTTCAATTGCTCGTGCGAGACCATGCGCCAGAGACCCCGGCGCAGGAAGCGGTAGCGCTGGATCAGACTGGTGATGGCAAACACCAGTTTCCCGATGCGATTGTCGGACCGGATCACCTGGCAAGCCGGATGATAGGAGCGCAGAAAATCCTCCCGGCCCAGGCCCTCGAATACGGCGGTCCGGGCGGCGGCCTTGGCGGCGCGATACGCGGCCCCGATGCCATCCTTGTAGAGCCGCGTTGTTCCGCAATCCCCGACGAACACCAACCGGTCGGCGAAGGGTTCCACGGCGCTGTCGGTGTTGATCCGGGGCGAGCAGTGACAGAAATCCTTGGGCTCCGTCCAGCCGGGGGGCAGACAGCGGCGCACTTCGGGCGAGTTCAGAAATGCCTGCACCATGGCCTTGTCAATCTCATGGCCCAGCATGCAGAAGGTGACGTATTCGCCCTTCGGGACCAGCGCGGCGAACTCCAGGTTGGGGATGTTGAGCAGAAAGACGTGCATTGAGCTGCCCATGTACCGGGCGATGACCTCCCGGCCCAGGTAGTATTCGCAAATGTACGTCTTGGTGCTGCGCGGAGGCCGGTAGGGCAATCCCATTCCCTCGAAAAGCTTCAGGGCTGAGCTGTTTACGCCCACCGCCACCGCAAGCAAGTCGTAAGTGGTGGCGGCTCCGCCGGTCACGGTGATCTGCGGCCGGCCCTGGTCCCAGGTGACGGCTTCCACTTTGGTTCGAACCGCCCGGGCTCCGCGTTCGACGGCCAACTGCTGAAGATAGCCGTCAAAGCTGGTCTCAGGTTTCGCCACGCTCCCGCGCGGACCGGCCCCGCGGTGCACCGCGCCGATCCGCATTTCCTGTAACGGCGTCTCAATGCGTACGTCTCCCACGTCCATGTGCAAGAAGTAGGAGTCCAGGGCTCGCTGCATGACCGTGCTCGGCAGGTTGATCCCCTCCGCGGCCAGGTTCTGCACCAGGGATTCCGAGATGATTCCTCCGCACATGTTGCAGCCCTTGGGGCCGGAACAGGCGAAGTCTTTGGGGTCGTAGATGTCCAGGTGGATATCCAGGCCGACGCGCTCGGCCATCTGCAGGAGGAAATAACTGAAGAAGGATCCGGCAGGCCCTCCGCCCATCACGGCCACACGAGAGCCGTCGTCCAGTTTCGGACCCGAGGA
>CAYPHP010000935.1:0-916 GCA_964410045.1 uncultured Acidobacteriota bacterium
AACCTAGTTCCTCTGCGTGGCCGAATCTCGACATTGGAATAAAGCTCCGCTCGCGTTTGGATGACCGCTTTTCAGATAGTTAACATGGACGCATTGAATATTATGTTAAATATAAAGTCCGAATCTCTTTGAACGAAGTAACTGTCGGCGCCTCTTCTTTGAAGGCGCCGTTTGCTAATTAATGACGCAGCCGCCCTGCGTCATCTTTAAATAGACGCCGACCCCGACTGTTTCTTGAGTAGATTCAGGCGCTTTATCTCTAAAGGCGACGCAGGCTTCGCCCTGCACGGACTTATCTGGGCTTCCGCCCCAGCTTGCTGGCGATCAAATCGTTCAGCGACGCCTTCTTCGTCTGCTCCAGCAGCGTACCGAGGTGCATATCGCTACGGACCCCGAAGTCTCGGCTGTACTTCTGTTCAATCGTGCCTACGCGCACGTCGTCCCGCTTGTCCCTGAGCTGGCCTGACTTGTTCCTCGCGCGGATCCCGCGCATTCCAGGAGCGTCCTTGCTCATTCGAGTCTCCATTCGCATGAAAAGCGAAAGTGATCGTAGCGCTTTGCGAAGCGCCTCCTAGCACGGCTTCGCGGCCTACTCTCCGGGCGGGCTCGCCGACTCTGCCCGGCGAGCCCCTCGGCGACGAGGCTGCTGTGGGGCCCTCAGCATGGTCGTTCTCGCTGGTACCCGGGTCAGATAGCTGGGCCCAAGGTCCGTTACGTGATCGGCAAAGACTTCCGCGACCGCGCTGGCTCCCCGCTTGGCGCCGATCCAGTCCCGAATCGCCCATTGCTGGCTGATCGCGCGATCGATCCGTCCATCGATGTAGGTCACCAGCCCTTCTGCCAATGTGCCCACCGCCGCCGGGAACCTCAAATATCGGGACGCCGCATCGCGCACCGCCAGCCAGCACAGATACGA
>CAYPHP010000935.1:926-1699 GCA_964410045.1 uncultured Acidobacteriota bacterium
TGCGCAACCCTCGGTCGATCGCCGGGACCGCCGCCAAGGCCCAGCCTTCGTCGAATCGGTGATCAGATAATTCTGAGGCCAAATAGCCCACGCACTCCGCGATCGCCAGCTCACGCCACAGCGTAAAGACTGATTCGTCCTCGGATTCTGCCCGTGCGCGCAGCCGCGCATGACTGAGAAGTTGGGAGCGCAGATCTTTCGCGTCCGAGAACGGTTCTGACAGGCGCCAGCGGGGCAAACTCGCCGTCGTGTAAGCCGACGCCCAGGTCGGCGATTCGGAGTCTCGCTCCAGCACGATGGCTCCGTACTCGGCGAGCTCCAGCAGCATCTGCGCGGCGAGTGCCTGGTGTGGCGCCAGGCGCGTTCGAGCTGCACCGTACCGCGTGACGCCGGCGGACTGTTGCTCGGATATCGCTGCGGCCAAAAACACCGCACGGCGCACATCGAGCCGTGCGACCCCCGCGCTCGGCGTCGATACGTCGGACGAGGGTTCTCGAGGGCCTGGAACGGACGTCGCAGGTCTACGCACCATCGCAGACCGCCCGGTTGCTTGCGCGCACCACGCCCTCGGAGGTTACTCGACCAATCAAGTCGATCACCCTGGTCGCGGCGGATCGGGCTCTGTTGGCATCGCGGATCGGTAAATCCTTTTGAGCCGTGTCAGCGCCGCCATCTCTGCGCCCACCGGTGGCTGCGAATATCGCTTTTGGGTTGCGACCACGAACACCCAGCCGATGTCGTTGCCGCCCTCGGCTCGCCCCTCGAAGACTTCT
>CAYPHP010000936.1:0-1696 GCA_964410045.1 uncultured Acidobacteriota bacterium
GCCCGCGCGGCGGCATCATCGTCGGCCGTGCCAACCCGGACATCGAGAAGAAGATCGCCTCGATGGTCTTCCCCGGCACCCAGGGCGGTCCGCTGATGCACGTCATTGCGGCCAAGGCGGTGGCCTTCAAGGAAGCGCTGGATCCGTCCTTCAAGGAGTACCAGAAGCAGGTAATCGCCAACGCCCGCGCGATGGCCGGTGTGTTCCTGGAGCGCGGCTACAAAATCGTCTCGGGCGGTACCGACGATCATCTCTTCCTCGTCGACCTGATCGCCAAGGGCATCACCGGCAAGGCTGCAGACGCAGCCCTCGGCGCGGCCCACATCACGGTGAACAAGAACACCGTGCCCAACGACCCGCAGTCGCCCTTCGTCACCAGCGGCATCCGCATCGGCACGCCGGCAGCCACCACTCGCGGCTTCGGGCGTGCAGAAGTGACCGAGCTCGCCGGCTGGATCTGTGACATCCTCGACGACATCGACAACCCCTCCGTGATCGAGGCAGTGCGCGCGAAAGTCTCCGCGCTCTGCGCGCGCTTCCCGGTCTACGGCCGCTGAGCAGGAGTTCCGACATGGCCATCAGCGTTTTCGACCTGTTCAAGATCGGCATCGGGCCATCGTCCTCGCACACCGTGGGGCCGATGCGCGCTGCTCAGGTCTTTGCGACCGGCCTCAGGGATTCCGGCCTGCTCGCGCGGGTCGGAAGCGTGAAGGCCGAACTCTATGGCTCGCTCGGTGCGACGGGCAAGGGGCACGGCAGCGACAAGGCCGTGCTGCTGGGCCTGGAAGGCGAGGCGCCGGATCTGGTCGACACGGAGCAGGTCGAGGGCAAGCTCGCGCGCATCCGCGGCGAGCGGCGCCTGCGCCTTGCGGGGGAGCACGAGATCCCCTTCGTCGAGCGCGATCATCTGGTCATGCACCGCCGCCAGTCGCTGCCCTACCATCCGAACGGGATGCGCATCACCGCCTTCGACGAGGCCGGCGAAACGCTGCTCAGCAAGGTGTATTACTCCGTCGGCGGCGGCTTCGTCGTGGATGAAAGCGCGGCGGGGGCCGATCGCATCGTGGCCGATACGAGGCCGCTCTCGCACCCCTTCCGCAGCGGCAACGAGCTGCTCGCGCAGTGTCGCGAGAAGGGCTTGTCGATCAGCCAGCTGATGCTGGAGAACGAGCGCGCGTGGCGCACCGATGCCGAAACGCGCGCGGGCCTGCTGCGCATCTGGGACGTGATGCAGATGTGCGTGCGCCGCGGCTGCGAGAAGGAAGGCATCATGCCCGGCGGCCTGCACGTCAAGCGCCGCGCAGCCGAGTTGTATCGCAAGCTCTCGAGCGCGCCCGAGGCTTGCATCCGCGACCCGCTCACGACGATGGACTGGGTGAACCTCTACGCGCTGGCGGTCAATGAGGAGAACGCCACCGGCGGCCGCGTCGTCACCGCGCCCACCAACGGCGCCGCCGGCATCGTTCCCGCCGTGCTGCACTACTACACCCGCTTCGTTCCGGGAGCCAACGAGGAAGGCGTGATCCGCTTCCTGCTCACCGCCGCCGCGATCGGCATCCTCTACAAGGAAAACGCCTCGATCTCGGGCGCCGAGGTTGGCTGCCAGGGGGAGGTCGGCGTGGCGTGTTCGATGGCGGCCGGAGCGCTCGCCGAAGTCATGGGTGGCACGCCCGAGCAGGTCGAGAACGCTGCCGAG
>CAYPHP010000937.1:0-1688 GCA_964410045.1 uncultured Acidobacteriota bacterium
TTGCGGAGCAGGTGCTCCCGGAGTTGGCTCGCTGGACGTTCCAGGGGTATTCCGGGGAGGCTCCGGCCATCTCGTGGTTTCTCATGGAACTCGAAGAGGCGGGCGCTCCTTGTTCTTGGGTCATCTCGAAAAAGCGCCGCGCGAGCGAGGCGCTGGCGCGATGGGAAGGGGACCTGACCCCGGTCGGCGACGGCAAAGGGCCGCGCGGAAATGCCGTGCGTGTACTGGTCTATGGGGCGCAGGATGGCGAAGGATTCGGCGTCGTGCTCCGTGCGCTTGGCACGCCGGATCGGCAGGTGAGCCGGGTGCTGACGTTGCTGGCTGATCGCATTACCCAGCGCTATGCGGGAAGCTGTCTGGTGGGAACCACGATTATTCCTGGACGGGAGTGGGAGTCGTGGCGATCTCGGGGCGACGCCGGGCAGTAAGGGCCTGCGTCGAGTGCCGGCTTAGTGCGAGTGCCCGTTGGCGAAGTGGCCGTTGGTGCTGGTGCGGTGCTCGGTCGCATGGTCATTGCCGTTTGAATGGACCGAGTTCCCGTTTTTCACGACCTGCCCGTTCTTTCCGTTCACACATTCCACCAACGCCCAGAATCGCAGCGGATTCACGTTCTGCTTGCGCGCGACGTGCAACGACGTGCCTTCCAGGACGGTATGCAGAGACAGGTCCGTGCGCCATCCCAGATGCTTCGTGAGCGGGGAGATGACTTTCTCCATCGCGGCGATGATCTTGTTGCCGTTGCTGAAGTGGTTGAGCATGATGATGCGGCCGCCCGGTCGGCAGACGCGGATCATTTCATTGACGACTTTGCGGTGGTCCGGCACGGCGGTGACGACGTAGGCCGCGACGACGGTATCGAAACTATTGTCGGCGAACTCCATGGCCCCGGCATCCATGCGGTGGAGCTGCACGTGCGTCAAGCGATGCATCTCCGCCCGTTCCTTTGCCTTTCCCAGCATGCCTTCGGAAAGGTCGATGCCGGTGATCTTGCAGTGCCGCGGGTACATCGGAAGGGCGAGCCCGGTGCCCACGCCAACTTCCAGAATTTGCTCATTCGGTTGCACGTTGAGATTGCGGATCGCCGATTCGCGTCCTTCATGAAAGACTTTCCCGAAAATCTGATCGTACACACCGGCGTATGATGTGTAGACACGCTCCACTTTCTTCAAATCCATGAGTCCTCCGAATCCCGCATGACTTGGGAGTGGCCGTGCCTACTGAAGTAGGTTGGCGTGGAACCCAAACATCTGGGGAAAAACAAAAGGCGGGGAACCCGTGTGAGACGCGAGAGGCCCGCCTGAATTGCAAACGGCGCTACTGTAGCCAAGTCATGGGGGTGAGTCAACTGATTCTTCTGAGGAAATCTGCCCCGGCAAGTAGGGCCGAAAGACGGTCCGGCAGTGCTGTCTTGATTCATGCCGCGCGCCTGTGGGATAGGTACGCGCCATGATGCTTGCAGGATTATTTGCCGGGGCGCTGTTCCTCGGCTTGCTCGTCGGCGACCGCTGGTACTTCCGCACCCTCTCCGCCGAAGCGAGCCGTTACGGCTGTCAGGTCGGGCGTCGAGCGACGCGGCTGGACACAATGAGTCTCGCGCAGATCCATGCCCGCTTCGATCCCCTGGGGCTTCTGCCGATGCGGCACGGGGTGGCCCGGTTGTTCATCGAGAGCAATCGTCTGCTCCTCCG
>CAYPHP010000938.1:0-1684 GCA_964410045.1 uncultured Acidobacteriota bacterium
GGCATGCCGCTCTGCCCAACGGGCACCAGCCTGCCTGTCGCGGGATCGTAGACCGTGGCCTTGTCATGCTTGTCGACGGGGGGCGTATTGAACTCATAGCGGACACCGAGGGTAAGCGTGACGCGGGGGGCGAGCTTCCAGTTGTCGTTGAGGAAGAAGTTGTAGCTCGACGATCGCAGCGCCTGCGGGTTATCGCTTTGGGCGATTCCGGAAGCGACCGGCAGACCCTGGAGCATGTCGGCGACGGCATCGCCGGTAAATCCGTAAAAATTGATGAGGCCGCGCGCCTGAATGTCGCGAAACGCGTTCTGTTGCGCGTAGCGCCAGTCGAACCCTGCTTTCAGCAGGTGGCGGCCGCGGGTAAAGCTGATCTGGTCATTGATCTGGTAAACGTTGAGCACCGTGCGCTGCGGGTTGGTGTATTCGTCTCCGAGCGGCGAGTAGCCAACCAGCGTCAGCAGTGTGAGGCCATTGTCGCGCGAGTTGGTCCAGGGCGAGGGCAAGCCGACGGACCGATTCAGATTCGTGTCCCGGTTCTGCTGGAGCACCTGGCTGGCGTTGCGGTTGAACGACGCGCGGAACTCGTTCAGCGTGGTGGCGGAGAAGGCGTGCGTTTCGCTGAGCATGACGTTCTGGACGCGGCGCGGCACGTCGTCGCCATAGCCAGGAACAGCGGCGAAGTTGGGCCCGGTGAAGGGCTCGTAAAGGCTCTGGTCGGCGAAGCTGTATCGCACGGCCAGGTCGGTGCGCGGCCCCAGCTTGTGATCGACACGGGCGTCGAACTGGTTGTTGCGATCCGTGAGCGTGGGAGAGGAAACGAAATTCTGCTGGCCGCTCCGGTTGGGCAAGGGATAGAGATTGGCAATGGCGACGCCGGTGGGATGCTGGCGCTCGCGGGGAATCTGTTTATTGGGGAACGGCCGCTGGGTAAACGGGTCGATGATGAAGGGAACGGCGCTTTGAGAAAAGTCCCCTTGGCGTTCGAGCGCGGTGGGCACGCGCGTGAGCCGGGTGATGCCTTCGTTTGTACGGCGCCCTTCGTAGTCGGCGAACCAGAAGGTTCGATTGCGCACGAGCGGCCCGCCCACGGCGGCGCCGAACTGGTTGCGCTGGTATTTGGGGTCGGGCTCGTTGGCGGGCGCGAAGAAATTGCGGGCGTCCAGCGCGGCGTTGCGGAAAAACTCGTAGGCCGTACCGTGGATGGCGTTGGCGCCGGACTTAACGACCACGTTCACCTGGCCCGCGCCGTTGCGGCCGAAAGAAGCATCGTAGCTACCGGTGACCACCTCGAACTCGCGAATCGCGTCGGGCGACGGCACGATGCCGGACGAATTCAGGTTTGGATTGCCGTTATAGACGCCGTCGAGCAGATAGCCGTTGGCGTCCTCGCGGCCGCCGTTGATGCTGAGCGACACGTTGCCGCGAACCGACGTTGCCGAACCCGGGGCGGGCGGCACGACGCCGGGCGTGAGCAGAGAAAGCTCGGTCCAGTTCCGGCCGTCGAGGGGAAGACCGGTGACGCTGCGATTATCTATCACGCCGCCCAAAGCGACGCGCTCGGTGCGCAGCAGGCCGCGCTCGGCCGTGACCTCCATGCGCTCCGTGGCCAGACCGGGTTGCAGGGTGACGTCGGCGCGGATCGACTGCGCCACTCGGATGGTGAGCCGCTCGACGTGCTGGTCAA
>CAYPHP010000939.1:0-1681 GCA_964410045.1 uncultured Acidobacteriota bacterium
CGGTACGCAGCTGGAGCTCGAAAATCCCCGCACGCGCCAGAAGCGCGTTTGTGTGGTGCAGCGCGCGCCGAAAGAAATGGACGAGGGCTTCCAGTTGGCGCTGCGCTTCGACGCGCCGGACCTGGAATTCTGGCAAGTCACGTTTCCGCCGCCCGCATGACCGCAGCCTTCGTTGCACCTTCGTAGTACTCACTTTCACGGACTGGTAGTACCCCTGTGCAGCTAACCCCTGTACGAGATTTGCTCACCTGACCAGCAGATTGTCCCCGCGCACATCGCTACGCTTGTTGTCCCCGTCCTGTCCGATTCTCTTAAGGAGACGAGCGCTATGTTCTTCGGAACTGGCAAGGGCAAGTTCGTTGTCGCAATACTGGCAAGCCTGCTCTTCGCGATTGCCACGGCGGCGCAGAGCTGGCAGCCGCTGGGGCCGCAGGGCGGCGACGTTCGCACCCTGATCGCGAGCCCACACAGCGCACGCACTCTTTATCTGGGCACCTCCGACGGTCACCTGTTCACGTCCACAGACGGCGGCGAACGCTGGCAGATTCTGGGCCGCGTCGGCTCCCGGCCAGACACGGTGATCTTCGCCCTGCTGATCGACTCGCGTGACCACGAAACAAGGTACGCCGCCACATGGACGCTTGCGCCCGGCGGCGGTGGCGTGATGCGTTCCACCGACGGTGGCCGCACCTGGAATCCCGCGGGACTTGAAAAGCAGACCGTGCGCGCGCTCGCGCAATCCCGCACCAATCCTGAGATTCTGATCGCCGGCACCATCGACGGCGTTTACCGCAGCACCAACGAAGGCCGCGTTTGGGAGCGCATCTCCCCTGCCGGTCATGCCGATCTGCTGAACTTCGACTCCGTCGCGATTGACCCGCGCGATTCGCAGATCATTTACGCCGGCACCTACCACCTGGCTTGGAAGACGAACGACGCCGGCCGCTCATGGCAGCCGATTCACAAGGGCATGATCGACGATTCCGACGTGATGAACATCGAAATCGACCGCACCGATCCCGCGCGCATCTACGCCACCGCCTGCTCCGGGATGTATCGCAGCGAGAATCGCGGCGAGCTGTGGAGCAAAATCGGCGGCATCCCGCCGGCCTCGCGCCGCACCCATTTCATCAAGCAGGACCCGCTCGACGCTGGCACGTTCTACGCCGGCACCACCACCGGTTTGTGGAAGTCCACCGATGCCACGCGCACTTGGACGCGCATCACCGCCGGCGATTGGTCGGTGGCGGGCCTGGTGATTGATCCGAAAAATCCGCAGCGGCTCGTGCTCGGCATCGAGCGCCGCGGCATTTACGTCAGCAGCGACGCCGGCGCAACCTTCCGCGCGTCCAATGACGGCTTCTACCACCAGCAGGTGATGTTCTTTGAACGCGACCCGGATCGCGCCGACCGCATGCTGGTCGTGCTGACCAACGCCGCGGTGCCCGTGCTCACTTCCGCCGACGCTGGCCGCACCAGGCAGCCCGCGCCCGGTTTGAAGCCGGAATTGCTGCGCCGCGTGTACGGCGCCCCGGGTTCGTGGTGGGCTGCAATGGATCGCGGCGGGTTGCTGCGCTACGACTCTGCCAACGCCACTTGGGTGAAGGCCGGAATCGTGGAGCAGTTCAAGACGGTCTCGAAACCCGCGCCCGCGGCGAAAGCTGCTGCCAAGGGCAAACTC
>CAYPHP010000940.1:0-1679 GCA_964410045.1 uncultured Acidobacteriota bacterium
GAGAGGGGTCAATTTCACATGATGACAGGGGTCAATTTGGCATGATTACTGACACACCAGCTCATAAATCGGTCAGCGACGAGTTCAGGGCCATTATCTAGGCGCAGGGCTTGGGGGTGTCCTCGCCAGGCCACGACTTGCTCCAACACACGAATCACCCGCTCGGCCGACAAGGACGTATCCACTTCAATCGCGAGCCCTTCGCGCACGCCTTCATCCAGAATATTGAGCGTCCGAAACCGCCGCCCGGCATACAGCGTGTCACTCATAAAGTCGATGGCCCACACCGTGTTGGGCGCCGGGACCACCGAGAGCGGCTGGCGCAGCCGAGTCGGCAGCCGTATCTTCGTCCGTCGCGGGAGATTCAAGCGCCAGACGCGTTTCGCATTCCACGGCTGCCCATCGAGTCGTAGCCGGTCGTAGCATTTCCAGAAGCCCCAGCGCGGGTGCGCCGCCACCACGGCCGTCAGCGCCGCGATCACCGGCGCATCGCGCTGCGCCCAGTCCAGGCGCGGCCGATAGTAGGTGGCCCGGCCGACCTCCACCGCCCGACAGGCCCGCTGAACCGAGAGGCCGTGGATGGTCACGAGATGCGTGACCACCTCCCGCCGTTCAGCAGGCCTTAGAGCTTTTTTGCGATGACATCCTTCAGGGCCAGATTCTCCAACGACAGGTCGGCATACATCCGTTTGAGCCGACTGTTTTCGTGCTCCAGATCTTTGAGCCGCTTCACATCGGAGGCCTCCAGCCCGCCGTACTTGGCCTTCCACTTGTAGTACGTGGCGGAACTGATGCCGTAGTGCCGCCAGATCTCATTGACGGGGCGACCGGCGTCGGCCTCTTTCAGGATCGCGACGATCTGCGTTTCGGTGAACCTCGATTGGCGCATGGGAACCTCCTGGCTAGGATGGCTATTCTGCCAGAACGTTCTCCGTATGACTGTCTCAATTTATGGGGAGCTTACACCAGGTCGGCTGTCGCAGACTGCGGCGCACCGTCTTGCGATCCACGTCCAACCGCCGCCCAATCTCCGAAATGGACACGCGCTCCTCATCAAACAACCGTCGGATCTCCGCCCACCGTTCCTGATCCACCATGCACGCCTCCCCAGATTGGTCCACCTGGGCACGCATGATCGTCGACGCGCTCGTTGTCTGGCGTCAACTAGATTTGAGGGCTGGTGACAATTAGAAGTGCAGGGGCCGTCCTCCGGTTTAGGGAGCCGTCCGGGCTCCGTCGGGTCGCTCGTCGGTCACGGTCGTGTCTCCCATGCTTTTCATGTCTGGCGTGGCGGCGCCGGATGACGCCTGACTTCTCGCTTTCGCGGCTTGAGCCCGGTAGCTCGGAATCGGGAGTTCCAGAATCACGGCATGATGGACCACCCGATCCACGGCGGCGGCCGTGGTCATGGGATCTTTGAAGATCTGGTCCCACTTGCTGAAGACGAGATTGCTGGTGATCAGCACCGACCGGCGCTCATAGCGTTCGGCCAGCAGGGTGAAGAGCACTTCCATCTCTTCGCGGTCCTGTTGCACATACCCGAGGTCATCGAGAATGAGCGCGTCAAAGCGATCAAGCCGTTTCAGTTCGGCCGCGAGGCGGAGATCGCGTTTGGCCGCGAGCAAGCGCTGGACGAGTTGGAAGGTCGGGGCAAAGAGCACGGGGCGCCGTTGCCGGAC
>CAYPHP010000941.1:0-1673 GCA_964410045.1 uncultured Acidobacteriota bacterium
CGCGCTCCAGCACTCCGGCCAGCCGCGCCATCCAGGCCGCGGCCTCGGGCGCAACTTCCCGGGTAGGCGGCTCGCCGGTCCAGACGAATCTGCCGTCGCGCTCGCCGACCAACACCTCCTGGCCGCCGCGATAAGCCTCGACCGGAAGCGCATCGAAGAACTCGTTGCAGAAGATGCATCCGGTGATCGGACGCTGCGGAAGCGGCTGGCCGTACTCGACGCCGATGTGCTCGAAGGGCAGAGCGCGGCCGAATTCGCCGCGCCCCGGCCCCATCTCCAGCACGGTGAACGAGCCTAGCTCCTCGCGCATTTGCTCGAACCGGCGAGTCATCAACCGCGCGAACAGTGTCCCAAGCTGCGCGCTGGTATAGTAGTCGCCTTCGCGCCCGAAGCGGTTCTTCCCTCCGGTGTAGTATCCGAACTCCGGATGGTAGAGACACACTTCCATATACCGGCGGAACGAGATCGGCCCCTTGGCTCGGATCTCCGCAATCAGCATCTGCGCAATCTGCGTCATCTGCGGACTCATTCGAGCTTCTGCGGGTTGCGCGTGAACATCTCGATGATGTAGTCGTGCAGGCAATCGTAGAGCTGGCGTTGAAACGTCCAGGTGAACTGGCTGTGATCGAGGTCCCGCGGATGCATCTGGTAGTAGTAGGTGTGCAGGCCGAGCGACGCCTCGCGGAAGCCGATGATGATCTCGATCTTTTCCTCGCCGTAGGGACGGGCGTCGAAGAAGAAGAGCGGATGCTCGTAGCGCGCCAGTTCCTGCTTCACCTTGGCGAGGTTAGCTTCTTGAGAGGTCATGCCACGTCCGTTCGAAGATGCCGAGCGCCTGAGAATCGAAGAGCACGAAGACCACGCGGTCGACGATCGGGTTGTCCCGCACGGTCTCGAGCATCACACGGGCGCAGGCGGCCATGTCCAATCCGCCGACGCCGGTGCCGATGGCCGGGAAGCCGATGCTCCGAACCTGCTTCTCCTGGGCGCGCAGCAAAGAGTTGCGGGTGGCCTCGCGGCAGGACTGCTCGCTGACTCCGCCGCCCAAGTCCATTCCGGCTGCATGGATCACGTAGCGCGCCTTCAGCTTGCCCCCACCCGTGATCGCGGCGTCGCCCAGCGGGATTGGTCCGATGCGGTTGCACTCCTCCTGAATCGACGGCCCGCCCGCGCGGCGGATCGCTCCGGCCACGCCTGCGCCCAACCACAACTCGGTGTTGGCGGCGTTGACGATGGCTTCCACGTCGACCTGGGTGATGTCGCCTTGTTGAAATTGAACGGTCATCTCTTGGAGTGCGGCAGCTTGCTGCCGCATGCGGTGGCAAGCCACCGCACTCCATACTACTTCCCTTGGAACTTGGGCTTGCGCTTCTCGACGAACGCGGCGGCGCCTTCGGCCTTGTCCGCGGAATCCAGGCACAACGCTTCCGCCAGCGCTTCAACCATCGCGCCGCGTGGGTCCTGCACCGATACGTTCAACGCCAGCTTGGCCAGACGTACGGCCAGCGGCGCGCGCGCCAGGATGGACTTCGCCAGTGTCCGCGCGGCGTTCATCAACTCGGCCGGCGACTCCACCCACGAGACCAAGCCGATGCGCTCGGCATCCAGCGCATCAATCACCTGGCCGGTGAAGATCATGTGCTTGGCCCTCGCCAAGCCGATCAGCCGAGGCA
>CAYPHP010000942.1:0-1669 GCA_964410045.1 uncultured Acidobacteriota bacterium
AACATATCGCGGAGAGGGAACGGTGCAGGGCCGCTTTGTGGTCACCGGCAGCGCGCTACTGGTCAGCAACCAAGTGCTGGGCTTCCCGGTGGCCAATAGTGATCTGTTTCTCAACATGATGAGCTGGCTCAGCTCCGACGAAGACCTGATCTCCATCCGGCCCAAAGAGCCCGAAGATCGCCGCTTGATGGTCTCCGCGGCGCAGATGAATACCCTGCTGATCACCAACGTATTCGGCATCCCCATCCTGATCCTGGGCTTCGGGATCTTCGTATGGTGGCGCCGCCGCTAGACTGCCCATGAAACCGCTCCGCCTCCTGATCGCCGTGGTGATCCTGGCTGCGCTTGGCGGCGCGATCTGGTATAGCCAGAAGAATCCGCCCAAGCCGGAAGCTGTCACTGAAACGAAGACCGTCAAGGTCCTGAACCTGAAAGAGGATCAGATCCAGAAAGTGCGCGTGGTCCACGCCAACGGCGAGACGCTGGCGCTCCAGCGCGGGGATGGCGGGAAATGGCAGATGACCGAGCCCGCGCCCTATCGGGTGGACGAATCGAACGCTAACAGCCTGGTGAGTACGCTCGCCTCGCTGGATGCCGATCAGGTGGTCGCCGAGAACAACAGCGATTGGCAGAGTTACGGCCTCGAGACCGGCAAGTTTGCGGTTACGGTAACCACCAAGGACGGCAAGGAATACAGACTTACGGTAGGCGACGAGGCCCCGGCCAGCTCAGTGATCTATGCGCGTCTGGCCGGCGACAACCGGCTCTTCGCGCTCTCCAGCTACCACAAGTCCAACCTGGGCAAGACCGCTCCCGACCTTCGCGACAAACGCCTGCTGCCGCTCGAAAGCGACAAGCTCACCCGCCTCAGTATCACCAACAAGAGCGGGACGGTGGAGTTTGCCCGCACCGGCAAGGGCTGGGAGATCTCGAAGCCCCGCGCCCTGCGCGCCGACTCCTTCGCCGTGGACGACCTGGTCCGCGCCGCGGAAACCACCTACGACTCGGTGCTCGCGGAAGACGATAAAGGTGCGGCGAAGTATTCCTTCTCCTCGCCCTACGCGACGCTGGAAGCAGTCAGTTCTGCGGGCACGCAGCGCCTCGTGATTGGCGAGCAGAAGGGCAAGGAAAAAGACGCTACGACCACGTACTTCGTCAAGACCACGGCGATGGCCGGAGTCTTCAAGATCACGCAGTCGAATGCCGAGAGCTTCAACAAGAAGCTCGACCAGTTCCGCAACGGAAAGATCTTCGAGCTGGGCTCGGACGATCCGGCGAAGTTGGAAGTGCGTGACGGCGATGTGCGGCTGACGCTGGAGAAGAAGGGCGACAAGTGGCAGGCGGGAGCCAAGCAGCCGCCGGCGGAGAAGGTGCAAACGCTGCTGGGCCTGTTGCGACGCATGCAGGCCAAGGCCTATCCATCCGACGACGCGGTGGCCCAGGCCAAGTACGGTCTGGACAAGGCTACTGTGGAAGTGAAGGCCGGCGCCGAGCGCGTCCGCTTCAGCGCCTCCGCCGACAAAGCCTACGCCGCCCGCGACGGCGATCCCACCACGTACGAGATTGATCCCGCCGATCTGAAGGAACTTCAGAAGTCGATTGCTGAGCTAAAGTAGGGGCTTGGCCTATCCTGCGGTAACGCCGGAGCTCGACGCCCAGCGGCGGCTCC
>CAYPHP010000943.1:0-1669 GCA_964410045.1 uncultured Acidobacteriota bacterium
ATTGAAAGTCTCTCGTGACGAGCCAAGGTAACCCCCTGTTTGTCATCAGGTTGCGACGGTATCCAGAATTGTTCGCCAGAGCATCGACATCCCTGGCTAGCGGGTTCATGCTGAACCCGACAAGGAGGAAGTCGAATGCGTTATCTAACATTCTTCGCGGTAGTGCTTTGCGGGATCGCCTGTTCGGCGCAACAGGGCCCCCGAGTTGGGGTCTTTGACGAACGGTCGCTGGTCCTGGCCTATTACCGGTCCAGCGCCAGCAACGACATGGTGAAGGCCAAGATGGAAGAGATGAAGGTCGCCAAGGCATCCGGCGACTCGGCCAAGGTCGCAGCCCTGGAGAAGTGGGGCACAGATCAGCAGGAACTGGCCCACCGCCAACTGGCTGGTCAAGCGCCCATCACCAACATACTGGAATACCTGAAGCCGGTCCTTCCTGAGGTCGCTCAGGCCGCGGGGGTGGATATCATCCCGGGTTCCACACTCTACCTCGGGCCCCGAGTCGAGAAAGTCGACGTCACAGATCTTCTGGTGGCTCGCTTCAACCCCGACGCCAAGACCCGGGAAATGATCGAGAAGCTGCGCCGGAAGAACTAGTTCTAACCGCCGAGGCGCAGAGTTCGCAGAGCCAACGCAGAGAGGACGTTCAGTTTCCGCGTTTCTCTGCGCTCGCTGCGCCTCTGCGGTGAGAGAGCCGTAAGGAGTTTTTCAGCAGCCTGCTACGGCAATTTCCACGGCGCACGATACGGCCGGCTGAGCATGGCGCGCGTTTCGGCAGACGCCCCGATTAGTTCCTGGCGAGCGGGGTCCCAGCGCAGCCGCTCGTTGCGGCGGAAGGCGATGTTTCCCAGGTGGGCGGCTGTGGTGGAGCGGTGCCCGATCTCGATGTCTGAGATGGGCCGCTCACGCGACTTCAGGCATTCCAGGAAGTTGCGCACGTGGTTGACGTTGTGCTGGGACTGATCGCCTCCGCGGAGGTTGCGGTAGTTCGAGCGGAAGAAGTACTCGCCTTGTTCCACGCGCTCGGTCTCCGGATGAACCTCGAAGCCGTCACGGTCCAGAAACATGGTGCCCGCAGTGCCGAAAAACTCGATGCCGTAGCTCTTGTTCTCGACCGGCCGGGCGTTCAGCTCCCGTGAAGAATAGGTCATGAAGAAGCCCGGATATTCGTAGACCACTTCCAGGGTGTCGGGCGTCTCGCGATTGTCCTGGAGCAGAAGCTTCGCGCCGTGAGCCGAAACCGCGCGTGGTCCGCCGATCACGTCGACATCAAGCGCCCAATGGACCATGTCGATCAGGTGCGTGCCCCAGTCGGTGAGCTTGCCTCCGGAGTAGTCCCAGAACCAGCGGAAGCTCGTGCTGGAACGGTTCGGGTTCCAGGCGACCTTGGGCGCCGGACCCAGCCACATGTCCCAATCGAGCGTGGCGGGAGGATCGGCGTCCGGCGGATTGCCGATTCCCGCAGGGTAGTTGTTCTCATGAGTCCAGCAGCGCACGAAGCTGACTCTGCCGATCTTGCCTTCCTTGATCAGCTCGACAGCGCGCTGGAAGTGCCGGCCGGACCGCTGCTGCGTGCCCACCTGGACCACGCGGTCGCCAGCCCGCGCCGCTTCCACCATCCGCTTGCCCTCGTGGATCGTCAGCGCCAGCGGCTTCTCGACGTAAACGT
>CAYPHP010000944.1:0-1666 GCA_964410045.1 uncultured Acidobacteriota bacterium
GGGCGTGGGTTATTAAGCTAGCGAAATCCACTCGCAGTTAGGATCACAATCCCATCGCCCGAAGCAACTTCTGAAACCGCTCCTCCTCGCGCAGAAAATCAAACACCGGATCCTGCTTGATCCAGTGCAACAGCGCTGAATGATCCTGGTAGGCCTTATCCAACCAGTCGAGCGTACGCTCGCGATCGCCCAGGCCGGCGTAGACTACGGCGCGTGAATGGGACGGCACGTACCGGCGCTGCGCCAGTTCCTCGAGTTCGGCCAGGCGCTGTTCAGCTTCCGCGCGGCGTCCGGCACGGGCGTGGATGTATCCCAGGTACGCAAGCTGGATGGCGCCAGGCCGTGACTGCGCGATCGAGAGCTCCACTTCCGCTTGCGCTTCCTCCAGCCGCCCCAGTTGAGCCAGCGGCCAAGCCCGGTACAAGTGGGCCATCGCGAATCCCGGATCCACTTGCAGACACTTGTCAGCTTGCTCCACGGCTTCCTGATAGCGCCGCGCCATATACAAGGTCATCGCGCCGGTGCAGGAAATGATGGCCGAGAGCGGATCCAGTTCCTCGGCGCGCCGGAATTCGGCGATCGCCTCATCGGCCCGGCCGCGTCCGATCAAGTGGACGCTGAACCAATGATGCCCAATCTCGTAGTCGGGATCGAGTTCCAGCGATCTCCGGAAGTCCGCTGTGGAGCCTTCCCAGTCCCAGTCGTAAATGCTTTTGACGAACGCCAGCGAAGCGTGCGGCTCGGCACGTCTTTCGTCCAGCTCCAGGGCCTTGAGGGCAGCCACCTTGGCTTGAGGAAACACGTCCGCCGGCGCGCGCAGCCCCAGGTTCCCATAAGTCGTCAGGCAATCCGCCACACCGGAATAGGCCAGAGCGTATGTGGGATCTTGGGCAATGGCGTCCTGGAAAAAGACCAGCGCGCGGCTCATCGTCTCCGGAGTCCGGCGATTCAAGTTGTACCGGCCTTTGAGATAAGCCTGATAGGCCTGCACATTCTCGGTGTATCTGCGCGCCAGGCGGCGCCGCTCCTCGTCGGTCAGGTGCAGCTTCAAGGCCTCGAAGATCTGTCCGGCGATTTCATCCTCCACAGCCAGGATGTCCTCGAGTGGACGGGCATAGCGGGAGCCCCAGATCTGCGCTCCACTGACCGTGTCGACCAACTCCGCCTGAATGCGCAGCGTGCCGCCGCGTAACACCACGCGGCCTGTGAGCACTGCGCGGACGCGCAACTCGGCTCCGATTGCGTGCGGCTCGAGCGCGCTGTTCTTGAAGCGGAATGCGCTGCTGCGCGCCGCCACGCGCACCCGGCCCAGGCGGGAGAGCAGGTTAGTCAGGCTTTCGGCGATGCCGTCGCCCAGGTACTCGACGTCGGCTTCCGTGGCGGTATCCCCGCCGCCCTGCCCCTGCGACGCGAACGGCAGAACGGCTACTGAGTCGAGCGACTGCGGCGTCGAGGCGGCAGCCGCCACCGTCGCCGTCCCAGCCAGGACCTCGCGCAAGTTGAATGCGAGGTCGCGGGCCGACTGGAAGCGCATTCCCTGGCTCTTTTCCAAACAACGGAGGATCAGACGTTGGAGGGTCACCGGCGTCATAGAAGCGGCCGGGAACGGTGGCGGATCATCGCGCAGCACCGCCACTACCGATTCGCCCCAAGACGAGCGCAAGAA
>CAYPHP010000945.1:0-1664 GCA_964410045.1 uncultured Acidobacteriota bacterium
AAGCCGATGGTCGCGTAGACCACCATCATGCTGGCGTGTAGTCCCAGGTCGTTCTCGTGTCCCTTCGCCAGGAAAGAGAGGAACGCCTTCACTGTGCCTCCCTGCTGGCCGATTTCGGCGATGGTCAGTCCAGTGATGATGCCGATGAGCCAGTCGCGGACTTTGGAAACCGAGGCCTCCTGCTCGTCGTGACTGGAAAAGAGAAAGCCGCCGATACTTCCGATAGCGGCCCCGGTGAGACTGGTGGACGCCAAGGCGACGATTCGCCCAAGTTGCATCTCCCCTGCGGCCGCCCACCAAAGTCCGGAGCACGGAATCAGCACGGCCAGCACGTCCCCCGGAGGCCAACCTCGGGATTTCAGATTGTTGAAGAGCACCGCGGTGAGCACCGCGAGGACGGCCCATCCCATCCAAGCGATGCCATCGTGCCAGGCTAGGAGTTCCCACGAGATTGACTGCGGCGGCATACACCCCTTCGGGAATCGAGATTAATCAAAGGGGGCCCAAAAACTGTTCCTCTTTTATCATGAGAATGGGAAGAAATACCAGAACCCTGCTTTTTGCGGCTAAGAAGCGGGATGCTGTCCAGCCGGGAAATACGGTTCAAACTGCAGGATGCCGGCGGCGTCCAGACCGTCCTTGATCATGCGGCGCCATTCGCGGCCCACTTCGAACTGACTGCCCGGTTGCACGCGGACCTGCACCAGCACTTCCAGGTGCGCGCCGGCCATTCTGGTGACGCCCAGCACTTTGGGCGCCTCCAGGAGAAGATCGCTCAGCTTCGGATCGGCCGCCAGACGCTGCGCGCTTTCTTCCAGCACCTTCACCACCTGATCCAGCGGCTGACGATGTCCGATGGGCACCGGGATGGACACCTGCGACCAAGCCCGGGTCAGGTTCGTCGCCACGCGGATCTCGCCGTTGGGAATGGTGTGCATCGCGCCGTCGCCGTCGCGAAGCACGGTGCGCCGCAGGGTCAGCAACTCCACCTTGCCTTCCACTCCGGCCACGCGGACCACGTCGCCGATGGCGTACTGGTCGTCCACCAGGATGAAGATTCCGGCGATCAAGTCGCGCACCAGGTGCTGGGCTCCGAAGCCCACCGCTAATCCGATCACGCCGGCCCCGGCCAGGATCGGCCGCACGTCCAAGCCGATTTCCCGTAGCGCCATCATTCCCGCCAGAACAATCACAACTGTCGAGCCCAGGCGGTTGAGCACCGTGGTCATGGTCCGGATCTGCTGTTCGCGATACGGCGTCAACTGGTCGCGGTTCAGCCAGAGCAGCAGCCGCCCGTCGAGCTGGCGAACCAGCTTCACCAGCAGCGCGGCCACCACGAAGATCTTCGCCAGGTTGACGCCATCGGTGAGCAGCCAGTAGTACAGGCGCTCAACCAGCGGCGGGAGGGACGGCACCATACCCATAAGTTTATCGCGGCGGACAGCCAGGGAGTGGGACTAGAATAGTGTCATGAAGTCCCGCATTGCCGCACTCATTGTCCTTCTTCTGGCAGCGGTGCTGCTGGCTCAGCAGCAACAACCCAGGCCTGCGCCGTCCCCGCAGCGTCCCAACACCTTGCCGCAGCCGATCGAAGACCGGTCCGACATTCCCATGACCTCGCCCGCCAAGCTCCTCAAATACCAGCACGAGGAAACCAAGAAGGA
>CAYPHP010000946.1:0-1658 GCA_964410045.1 uncultured Acidobacteriota bacterium
GCTGGTTTTCCTGGAAGGCTACGGGATCACCACCACGCGCTACTTGGTTCAGGGTTGCGACGTATGGTTGAACACACCGCGCCGTCCCATGGAAGCCAGCGGCACCAGCGGGATGAAGGCGGCGGCGAACGGCGTCCTGAACATTTCCACGCTCGACGGTTGGTGGGATGAAGCCTGGCAGGACTTTGGACCTTGGACCTCCGACACCGGACGCACCGAGCCGATCGGCTGGGCCATTGGCCGGGCAGAGAATTACGATGATCCCGTGTATCAGGATCAAGTCGAGGCCGCCTCGTTGTACGACCTGCTGGAGCGAGACGTGGTGCCGACTTTCTACGAGCGTGGGGCCAACGGTATCCCGCGTCGCTGGGTGGCGCGCATGCGCGCTTCTCTCGGCGCGCTTTGCTACTACTTCAATACCCACCGCATGGTCAAAGACTACACCGAGCGGTTCTATCTGCCGCAGGCGGAGCGGTCCGCGCATCTCGCGGAGAACGACATGGCTCGCGCCAAGGCGCTGGCCGCATGGAAGGAGAAGGTGGCCCAGAACTGGAAGCAGGTCCGTGCGGAAGTCTTGGAGCACGGCGCCGGCGCGGATCTCGCCGTAGGGAGCGAGATCAAGGCCCATGCCTACGTCCACCTCGGCGTGCTGGCGCCCGGCGAAGTCTCCGTGGAACTGTATCTCGGCCTGGTGGATGCGGACAACGACATCATCCGCGCCGAGCCCGTCGCCATGCATCCGCAGGGACTGCAGGATAACGGCTGCTGGCTGTACGAGGCGACCGCGACGACAACCAAGAGCGGCCTGCACGGCTACACCGTGCGCGTGGTCCCCAAGCATGCCGATCTGACGTCGCCGTTCCTGCCGGGGTTGATCGTGTGGGCGAAGTAGGACGGACTGTCCGCAGATTTCGCAGATTAGGCAGAACCAACGAGCGCGTTGGTGGAAGGTTTGCCAGCGTAGCGCCTTACCTTGATCTCGCCCTCTCGTTTCCGAGCTTCGGCGATGTCGCACGCAGTCTGCATGCGTAAGAGAATGTCCATCTTGGGGCCGAAGGCCTTTTCGATCCGCAAGGCCATCTCAGCGGAGAGTGAGGCGCGCCCGTTCAGGAAGGCGGACAGCGCCGGGCGGGTCACTCCGACAAGCCTGGCGGCTTGAGTGACCGTCAAGCCCAACGGTTCGATAATCTCCATCCGAATGAATTGCCCGGGATGTGCGGGACGCATCATGTGCATTGCGGGGTCTCCTTTCAGTGGTAGTCCTCGTAATTGAGGTCGACGATTTCCCCTTCTGCCTCATCGATCCGGAAGGTGATTCGCCAATTTCCGGTGACGTGAAGACTCCACACGCCTTTGCGGTTCCCAGTGAGCTGGTGCGCCCTCCACGCGGGAACATCGCGGAGGTCCCGTGCGTCACGCATTTCCTGCAAGAAGGTCAGGATGTTACGGATCTTCTCCACGACCGGCGGAGGCAGTCCAGAAGCGTTGTCGCGCTGCAGGAAGCGGCGCAGCCCGCGATGGACAACCTTCCGAATCCTCACTGCTTCCATATTAGGCCGGGCTGTGTCTTGTGTCAAGCTACGCTTTACGCAGGGCGCTCGAAGCACTTCTCTGTGCCCTCTGTGCCTCTGTGGTGTACGATTCTCCTTCATGACCCG
>CAYPHP010000947.1:0-1652 GCA_964410045.1 uncultured Acidobacteriota bacterium
ACAGCGGGACGGCTAGCGCGCCCGCAATCAGAAATGTCCGGAAGCGGAACCGCCCCAGTGCCGCCACCACGGCCGGAGCGGCATTCAGCTTCACCGCGAACGCCCCGCCGGCGAGCGCCAGCGCCATCGCCGACGGGCCTTCCAGCATCAGCCAGCCCAAGGCGAATATCGCCGCTCCCGCTCCCAGGTTGGGTGAAGTTGAAATATTCATCCCCTCCACCTGCGAGTACCCGAGCAGTAGCGGCAAACCGAAGATCACGTACCAGTCTCGCGGCGTCCCTTCCCGCCGGCTCGCGCGATACAGCGCGTGAGCAAACTGAAAAAGCAGCAACGCCAGCACCACCCCGTTCACGGACCGGCTGAGCCGGGATTCCCACGGCGATTGATCGAACATCGCGCCCAGAGCAAACCAGGAGCTGGCGAACGAGAGCCGGTAGTGAATCAGCGCCAGTCCCGGAACAATTCCGTAGTCCGCAATCCAGCGGATCGTTTGATTGTGATAGAGCGCCGCGTCGTAGACGCGCTCCGGGCCGGACTGCACCAACGCAACCGCCACCGCTATCACCCCGAACACCGCCAGCTGCGAGCCCCGGGTAATCACCTCCCGCCAACCTTCCCGCACTCTTCGCGACAACAGCGGCAAAAAGAGCCCGGCCGCCATCCACGGCGTCACTGGCGCAAAAACAGCCACGGCAAAAATTGCCGATGCCGACGCCGTCAATCCGGTCCACGCCGCGGCCGCAAAGCGGTCTTCATCGCGAGTTAACGTATCAGGCCAACCGGTGGTCCGCGCAATCCAAACGCCTACGGCCAGCGCGCCAAGCGTCAGAACGAAATAGATAGGCAGTAATACGATCATTCGCGGACCTGCTGGACGGCAGCTTCCAATTCACCCAGCGCGCCGGCGAAAAAGTGGTCCTGGCCGTCAATCCAGACGAGTTTCTTCTCGCCGCTCATGCGCGAGAAAAGTTCTTCGAGCGGAGCCGGCTCGCAAATCTTATCCACCTTGCTGTGCAGGAACGTGCGCGGCACGGCGCAACGCAAAAAATCGTCCGCATTCGGGTAGGAGGCGGGAAACCCCACGCACAGCACCCATTGCGCGCCGGGCGTCTCGCATCCGAGCCGGTGAGCGATGCGCGATCCAAACGAAAAACCGCCCACGGCGAACGGAAGATCCGGATACCGGCCCCGCAGAAACGCCAGCGCGGCCCGCGCATCTTCGAGTTCGCCCGCGCCGTGATCGTAGGAGCCTTCGCTCAGATTCACGCCGCGAAAATTAAAGCGCAGCACCACGGCGCCGGTCCGCCGCAGCCCGCGCGCCATCCGGTACACCACCTTGTTGTGCATCGTCCCGCCATGCAGCGGATGCGGATGGCAGCACAGAACGGCGAGGTTCGGCTCGCCGTGCTCGCACTCTTCGAGCAAAGCTTCCAGGCGGCCCGCCGGCCCCTCGATCATGAGAGATTCGATTTTTCGCGCCACGAATGAAGTTATTTGCCGCGCTCCGCGCCCCATAACTCAACGTGGAGCCGCGGACAAAAGCGGAATCCTTCATTCTTGCAAACTTCGGCAAGCCATTGGCCGCGCTCACGCAACTGGTCGCGGCCGGTTCCCTCCGGCATCAGGAGCACACGCGGCGCCGGCGCCCCCAG
>CAYPHP010000948.1:0-1645 GCA_964410045.1 uncultured Acidobacteriota bacterium
GAACTCTACATCGGCATGGTGGAAGTCGGCGTCGGGCTGATTCCCGGCGGCGGTGGTTGCAAGGAAATGGTCGTGCGGGCCCAGGAGAATCTGGCTCCCGACGAAGATCCCTTCGCCCGTCTGCGTCAATACTTCGAGCAGATCGGCTTCGCCAAAGTTTCCATGAGCGCCGAAGAGGCCCGCAAGTTCCACTACCTGCGTTCGTCGGATACCATCAGCATGAACAAGGAGCGTCTGATCGCCGACGCCAAGGCTGAAGCGCTGGAGATGGCGCGTCTGGGATACAAGGCAGGCCGCCCGCGTACCGACGTCAAAGTGTTGGGCGAATCCGCGCGCGCCGCCATGATGATTGGCGTGCACCAAGGACGCCGCGGCGACTTCATGAGCGATCATGACGCGCTGATCGGCCGCAAGCTCGCGCATATCCTCTCCGGCGGCAACCTGAGCGGGACCCAGGAAGTCAGCGAGCAATATTTGCTGGATCTCGAGCGCGAAGCATTCTTGAGTCTGTTGGGAGAGAAGAAGACCCAGGAGCGGATTGCATACACGTTGAAGACCGGGAAGCCTCTAAGAAACTGATCGGCTTTGGAGTGCGGTGGCCTGCCACCGCATGCGGCAGCAAGCTGCCGCACTCCAAGAGAAGGGCGTATGAAGGAAGCAGTCATCGTAGCGGCGACAAGAACGCCAGTAGGAAAAGCTTTCAAGGGAACGCTTCGGACCACGCGTCCCGACGACCTGGCCGCGATTGTGATCCAGGATCTGCTGAAGCGCACGCCTGGTCTGCAGCCCGCGGAAATTGAAGACGTGATCCTGGGCTGCGCAATGCCCGAAGGGCCGCAGGGGATGAACGTTGCGCGGATCGCCTCGTTGCGCGCCGGTCTGCCGATCACCACCAGCGCTGTGACCATCAACCGCTTCTGCAGCTCGGGTCTGCAAGCCATCGCCATGGGCGCCGAGCGGATCATCGCCGGATTCGCCGACGTGATCGTCGCCGGCGGCACCGAGTCAATGTCCCTGGTTCCGATGGCTGGCTTCAAGTTCTCGCCCAATCCAACGCTCGCGGAAACCTATCCGGATACTTACCTGAACATGGGTTTGACCGCCGAAAACCTCGCGCGCAAATACAGCATCGGTCGCGAGGATCAGGACGCCTTCTCGCTAGCCAGCCATCAGAAAGCGCTCGCCGCGATTCAGGGCGGCAAGTTCAAGGACGAGATTGTTCCCGTGGATGTGCGCGTCACGGAATTGAACGGCAGCAAAGCAGTCACACGGCAGTCGGTCTTTCAAGTGGACGAAGGTCCGCGCGCCGATACGAATCCCGAGAGTCTGGCCAAGCTGAAGCCGGCATTCCACGCCAAGGGCACGGTGACCGCAGGCAACGCCTCGCAGATGAGCGACGGCGCGGCCGGCGTTGTCCTGATGTCTGCCGACAAAGCCAAGACGCTGGGGCTGAAGCCAGTCGCGCGTTTTATAGCCTTCTCGACGGCAGGATGCGCTCCGGAGGAAATGGGCATCGGTCCGGTGTTTGCGATTCCCAAGGCACTCAAGTTGGCCGGTCTGACCCTGGACAAGATCGACGTGATCGAATTGAACGAAGCGTTCGCCGTGCAGGCGCTGGCGGTGATCCGTGAGGCCGGACTGGACC
>CAYPHP010000949.1:0-1641 GCA_964410045.1 uncultured Acidobacteriota bacterium
TTCATGTGGATGTCCGCCGAGCGCATCTACCTGGCGCCGCGCACGTTCCTCCACTGGCTGCGCATCACGCATGACGTCTCGGCGTTTACCCTCATCGTCATGGTCGTCGGCCACATCTACTTCTCCATCATCAAGGCGAACCGGCAGAACCTGAAGGACATGGCAGGGCTGAAAACCTCGATGCCGGAGAGCGAGGCGGCAGACTGATGGCAGACTCCGTCTCCAGAAGGACCTTCGTCAAGATCGGCGCCGCCACCGGCGTGGTGGCGGGCGCACTCTTCAAGGCCGGCCAGCATGCCTGGCGCGCGCTCACCACGCCGGAAGCGGCGGACGTCGGACGTAACGAAGTGGAGAAGCACCCGCTCACGCTGCAGGTGAACGGCAAGGCGCACCCCATCCAGATCGAAGACCGCCGCACGCTGCTGCTGGCTTTGCGCGACGACCTCAATCTCACCGGAACCAAGCGCGGATGCAACGTGGGGCAATGCGGCGCCTGCACCGTCCTCGCTGATGGCGAGCCCGTCTACTCCTGCATGATGCTTGCCCGCGACGCCGAAGGGCGGCAGCTCACCACCATCGAAGGACTAGCCGGTGTCAACGGCGAGCTGCACCCGATCCAGCGCGCCTGGGTGGAGAAGATGGCTTCGCAGTGCGGGCACTGCTCTCCCGGCATGATCATGAGCGCGGTTGCACTGTTGAAGGAGAGTGCCAAACCCTCCGAAGCCGAGATCCGGCATGCGCTCGGCGGCAACTTGTGCCGTTGCGGCAACTACCCGAAAGAAGTGGAAGCCGTCCTCGCCGCTGCGACGGGTGCAGCATCTTCGGCCGAGACTCCGCTTGTGGGCGGGAGGGCGCGCTCGCTGGACGCGGTCCACAAGTGCACCGGCCACGCTGATTACTCCGGCGACATCCGGCTGCCGGAGGGCATGCTCCACGCCAAGGTGCTGCGCAGCCCCATAGCCCATGCCAGCGCGAGCGGCATCGACTTCTCGCGGGTGAACAAGCTGCCGGGCGTGAAGGCGACCCTGAGCTGGGAAGAGGTGCCGAACTATCAGTCGGACCGTCGGTTCCTGAATGGGAAGTCGCGCTATGTGGGCGACGCCATCTGCGCGGTCGCCGCTGAAGACATTTACACGGCGCAGCACGCGCTGGAGCTCATCGAGCTTGATCTGGCTGCACACGCGCCGGTCTTCGACGCGGAAGCCGCGCTGCGCAACGGCACCAAGGACAACGTCCACAAGAACGGCGAGGTCGCCGGCTTCGCCGGGCCGCAAGCCCGCGACAAGAACACCATCCAGTTCGCGCGCGGCGATGTCGAGAAGTCCCTCAAGGAAGCGGAGCTGCTCGTCGAAGGCCGCTACACCACGCAGTTGCAGTGTCATGTGCCCATCGAGCCGCACTGTGTGGTGGCCAAGTGGGAAGGTGACAAACTTACGCTCTGGGGCTCGGACCAGAGCCCGCACAACTGCTCACACATCATGGAGAAGGCACTCAACCTGCCCGAAGGCACCGTGCGCGTGATCTCTACTTACATCGGCGGCGGATTCGGCGGGAAATGCACCGACAATCCCGGCAAGACGCTCTACCAAGGCATTGCGGCGATGCTCGCGAAGAAGGCCAAGCGTCCCGTTCGGCTGGAAT
>CAYPHP010000950.1:0-1630 GCA_964410045.1 uncultured Acidobacteriota bacterium
CGATCGTGCCTTGCCCCGCAATCACGGCCTCATCGTCAAAAGGATGAAGGAAGGTCATGCCGGTTTCGCGGTCGCGCGCCAAGGCGCCCTGGAACGCGTCATCGTAGTTGGCGCCGTGCAAGACCACTTCCCCGCCGAATCCGCGCGTGGACGACACCTTGATCAACGGCGTGGTCAACGGCATCCAGATCTCGGCGTGGATGCCGAGCCGCGTGGCATGGTAGGAAACTGCTTGGGCGTGATTGCCCGCCGACGCGCACAGGCAGCCCTTCTTCCGCTCCTCGGCGGTCAGCGTAAGGATCTTGTTCAGCGCGCCGCGCTCCTTGAAGGCTCCGGTCCGCTGCAGGTTCTCCATCTTCAAGAAGAGATGGTTGCCGGCTTGGTCGGAAAGTGAATGCGAGTGATTACACGGCGTCAAGTAGATGGCGTCGCGGATGCGGCCGAGCGCGGTCTGGATAGCGGCTAGGTTGACCATGGAAAGAGAAAGTCTATCCCAGCGCAAGGCGTGGAGGTATGAACGCTGCTTATGGGATGCGTAACTGGATAGTGCTGAACTCCTTGTCGGAGGCCGGGAAACGCAGAGTCTTGGAGGCGTCTTTGCCCTGGAAGCGGTAGCGAAGTTCCTGCTCCGACGCGCTCCGTCCGGCAAACGCGTATGTGCAGGACTGGGCCGCGCACTCGCTTCCGATTAGGCGCGGCAAAGTCTGGCGCTCGCCGGTCCGCGCCGAAGCTGTGAAAGGCAGAAGCTCGATCGCGGGACGTTGTGGGGCTGCAAGTTCCATTTTGGTGTTCGTATCCAACTTCAGTCCCGTTGAAGTGCGACGTAACTCAAAGTTGATTCTGTCCTCGCCCACGCGGTAGTTCCTGACTTTGACGAAGTCCCAATCAGCCGGCAGTTGCGGCGCGAGGCGGAGGTGGTTCAGCCCGAGCATGCCGGAAATCGTGGCCTGAATGACACCGACGCCGGTGGAGAAGAGCTGGTGCGGGACGGAGCGTGGTAGCGCCTGCAGGCGGTCGCCGGAAAAGTTTTCCGGCATCCAGCCCGCGCCCGTAAAGCCTGTGAGACCGGCCATCGCCGAGAGTTGCTGAAACGCCGCGAAGCCGCGATTCTGTTTGTACAGCGCCTGGATCACGTAGCCGGTCATGAACGGCCAGACGCTGCCGTCGTTGTAGCCCAACGGATTGTAGAGGCCGCTGTCGGTGGCCACCCAGCGCACCCCCCAATCGGTGGCCAGCTCCGGCCGGTTCAGTGCGTCGGCGGCCGGGCCGGCCTTACCCTTCTCCAGACCTCCGAAAGCCAGCGCCACGGCCGGCCAAGCGGTAAGCGCGTCGAGACGCGTATTGTCGGTGAGAATCCCGAACGGGAAGTGCTGCTGCTTCTCGCTGAACCAGGCATTCAGGCTGGCGCGGCCTTTGACCAGTTGCGTGTCCGCCTGCGCCGCCGTTTCCGGCTCGGTAGTCGATTCGGCCATCGTAGCCACCGCCTCCAGCGCCGCCAGCCAAAAGCCTTGGAGGTAAATATCCTTCTGCACCTTGCCACGCAACACCCCGGTCTCGACCGCAGCCATGCCGGCCTTGAGGTTCGACATCAAGCCGTCGTCATCCACTGTGGTCAGACAGTAGTCGTAAG
>CAYPHP010000951.1:0-1625 GCA_964410045.1 uncultured Acidobacteriota bacterium
CGCGCACGGCTTCGGCGGGAAGCGACTTCAATTCCTCGAACCAGATTTCGCGTTCCTCGAGGCCGGCCTCGCTCATCTCTTGTTCGATGACTTGCCGGACCGCCTCCTGGTCTTGCCGCTGGCGGCGCAATCGCGGTTGAAGGCGTTGATTATCGACGGGCAGAACAATCACGCCTGGCGGGAAACTACTCCGGTGCTGAAACGCCTGCTGGAAGAGACCGGACGGTTCACGGTGGACGTGGCCACCACGCCGCCGAAGGGCGGAGACTTCTCCGGCTTCCAGCCGCGCTTCCGCGACTACGCGGTGGTGGTCTTCAACTACAACGGCGAGAACTGGCCTGCGGTCCTGCTCGACGCGCTGACCGGCTACGTCGCGGGCGGCGGCGGCTTCGTCGTCTACCATGCCGCCGACAATCCGTTTCCGGACTCGGTGGAATTCAACAAGATGATCGGAATCGGCGGATGGGGCGATCCGATGCGTGACGAAAGGTCCGGACCGTTCTGGGTCTGGCGCGACGGGCGCGTCACGCGGCTCGATGGCCCGGGAAGGGGTGGCGCGCATGGCGCGCGGCTTCCTTTCGCCGTCACGATCCGCGATGCGAAGCATGCTGTTACCCGCGGTCTGCCGCCGGTCTGGATGCACGCCGCCGACGAACTCTACTTCCGCATGCGCGGTCCCGGCGAGAAGATGACTGTGCTGGCGACCGCGTTTTCCGACCCCGCCAATCGCGGGCGCGGCGAGCACGAGCCGATGCTGATGACCATCGCCTACGGACGCGGTCGCGTCTTTCACACCACGCTGGGCCACGATCTGCCGGCGATGAGTTGCGTGGGATTCATCACCACGTTCCAACGCGGTACGGAATGGGCCGCCAGCGGCAAGGTCAAGGTGAAAGTACCGGCCGACTTTCCCAGCGCGGATCAGACGCGTGTGCGATAATCGCCCGCATGCCTAAACCCGTTCACGCTGGGCGTCTGTTCAATGCAAGCTGCGTCGCGCTGATCACTACCGCCATGGCCTTCGCCATCCGCGGCGGAATCATGAGCCAGTTGGGCCGCGATTTTCACTTGAGCGCGGAAGAACTCGGCTGGGTTGTAGGCACGGCGTTCTGGGGATTCACGCTGGCCATGATCATCGGCGGATCGCTCTGCGACGTCGTGGGCATGGGACGGCTGCTGGTAATCGCCTGGATCGGACACGTTGCCGGAATCGTGCTGACCATCCTCTCCACCGGATTCTGGTCGCTGTTCATCTCCACGCTCCTGGTGGGATTGGCGAATGGCCTGGTGGAAGCGGCCTGCAATCCGCTGGTGGCCTCGCTTTATCCCAACGACAAGACCACCAAGCTGAACCTGTTTCACGCCTGGTTTCCCGGCGGACTGGTGATCGGCGGTCTGGTGGTCTACTTCCTCGACAAGCTGCAACTCGGATGGCAGATGCAGATCGGAACGATGCTGTTGCCGACCATCGTCTATGGGATCATGTTCATCGGCCAGGCGTTTCCGGAGACCGAGCGCGTCACTTCCGGGGTCAGCACCGGAGACATGTTCAAGGAATGCCTGCGCCCGCTGTTCCTGTTCGATCCGCCGCACCAACGTATCGACAAGACCGGCGTATCCGAACA
>CAYPHP010000952.1:0-1624 GCA_964410045.1 uncultured Acidobacteriota bacterium
GCGCCGCACGCGATGCACCGCGCGGTGCAGGCTGCTCTTGACCGTGCCGAGCGGGATTCCGAGCGTCTGCGCGATTTCTTCCAGGCTCTGCTCTTCGTAGTGCCGCAGCACGAACACCGCTCGCTGCGTGGCCGGAAGCGCGCCAAAGAGCGCGGTGTCGGCGTAGAACATCTTGAAGTAGTCGTAAGGACGTTTCTTCATCGACTTCAGCAACTCTTCGTATCCCTCGTCGGAGCTGCGCCGCCCCAGTTGATCCCAGCCGTAACCGACGCGTCCTTCGAAATAGGGGATCATCGCGCCCATGTGATGGCAAATGATCTTCAACTGCGGGTGGCGATCGAACATTCCGGAGAAGACCAGACGGGACATGGCCACGCTGGTTTCGTATGGCCATCCAAACGTCCACCAGATTTCGTACTTGGACTTGTCCTCGGTGCGGTAGTCGGGGAAGTTGGCGCCGCGCGCCGGATGCAGCCAAACGACGCGGTCGCGGCGCGCCAGCTCAGCGAACAACGGCGCAAACTCCGGCGCGTCCAGCGGCTTGCCCGCGGCGTTGGAATAGAGTTGCACGCCGTAGGCGCCAAGCTGGTCGAACGACCGTTCCAGTTCCTTCTCCGCCTCACGCGGATTGTTCATCGGCAGCGCGGCGACGAAGCCCCGAAAACGATCCGGGTATTTCGCGACCAGTTCGGCCAAGCCGTCATTCCCGATGGCCGCCAGGCGGGGCGACAACTCCGGGCCGGCGAACGACTCAATCGGCGGAGAACCCAGGGAAATGATCTGGCTGTACTCGCCGAACTCATCCATCATCCGGAACCGGGCGTCCAGGCTGGCCATCGTGGGAATGCTGCGCGAACGCTTGCCCATGTCCTTGAGACCCGGCGCGGCCTTCTGGAACTCTTCGGAAAAGCGTTGCGGAAAGATGTGACAGAAGATGTCGATCTTCATTCCGGCCTCACGTTACTTCTTGGGAATGTGGCGCATGGCCTTGTGGATCACTTTCCAACGCTTCTTCTCGGCCAGGGCGGCGTGGACGTCCTGCTTGCGCTCCAGGTAGGCCAGCTCCCGTCCTAACTTCAAGAAGCTCTCATAGCGCTGCGGATCGAGTTCGCCCGCGTCAACGGCCTGGCGGACCGTGCAATTGGGTTCGGAAGTGTGACTGCAGTCGCGGAACGCGCACTCCGCGGCCAGAGCGGCCACGTCGGCGAATGCCGCGCCCTCCGCGCCGTCCCAGAGCTGAAGCTCGCGCATTCCCGGCGTGTCTACGATCAAGCCTCCGCCCGGCAGCAGGAAGAGCTGGCGGTGTGAGGTGGTATGCCGGCCGCGGCTGTCGTCTTCGCGGACTTCTTGCGTCCGCATGACTTCCTGGCCCGCGAGGTGATTGATCAACGTGGACTTTCCGACGCCGCTTGAGCCCAGCAAGGCCACCGTCTCGCCGGGCCGCAGATAGGAGCGGACCGCGCCGATTCCCGCGCCCGTCGGGACGCTCACCGCAATCACCGGAGCGCCGGCGGCCACCGCTTCCACCGCGGCCACGCGCTCGGCCAGGTCGTCGCAGAGGTCGGCCTTGCTGAGCAGGATCACGGGAAAGGCGCCGCTCTCCCAGGCCGCGGTCAAATAGCGC
>CAYPHP010000953.1:0-1624 GCA_964410045.1 uncultured Acidobacteriota bacterium
CCCAGAAGATTGAAACGTTGCGGCGCAAAGATGACGCCGCCGCACACCGCCGCCATGAAATCCTGGCCCAGCGCGGCGTGGCGGTCAGCCGGCTGCACGGCATTTGCACCCGCTTCGTGGCTCGCGTCAATACCCTGCTCAAGGACGATCAGTTGGACTTGGTGCCTACAGAGCCGCCGGAGTGCGTGGATGACTGCAACCTGCAGATCATGATGAATGTCCGCGGCCGCATCCTGCTGATCAACCTGGAGGCGCCCGCGTCGCTGGCGTCCACCGACAACTTCCGCAAGCCCTACATCCTCCAGGGGGAGGTCCGCTTCTTCAACCAGGAATTGCTGGACGAGGCCCTGGTGGAAGAGCATGGCCTGTTCTTCTGCCCCGGGGAAGGGAATAAGGACGCCCACGGCCATCGTGAAGGCGCCTGGCTCTACTGGAACGCCCGCAACTACAAGTCCGGTCCAGTGGATGAGGAGTATCTCGCGGGGCTGATGGAACAGTTGATGTAGGGGGCTATGAGAACAACTCTGCGAGCGGGACTTGGATCTCCGGGTTCTGCGTGCGGAGCACACCGTCTTTCGCTTCCCGGCTCCCCTTACTGGTGTGGATGAAGCCACGGCGGGTCTCCGGATTGATCACCCAAACGTACTTCACGCCGAAGGCGAAGTAATCGTCGAGTTTGGATTCTAGATCTCCGGCCCGGTCGCTGGGAGACAGCACCTCGGCGAGAAGGAAGGGTGGTTCCGTAACAACTTTTCCCTTCGGTCTGGGACCCGCAAACAAGAGGACATCGGGCACGCGGAATCGCGACGCCTTCACCTGGACCCGGATTTCGACGGCCGACGAATACTTGCGGTAGTGATTTGAAAGGTAGATCACCAAGGCGGTCTGCACGTACCCGTGGTCGATTTCACCCATGTTTCGCTCCAGAATCCGGCCGTCGACGTACTCACGGTCGCCGTCCGGGAAGCTGGTAGCCAGGTACTCTTCCACGGAGATGAGGGTGGTGGCAGCCATGAAGCCATCCTAACACGGGCCCGTGCAAGCATGCAGATCTTGACTGAATGAGCATTCATTCAGTACACTTCTCCCATTGGTTCCCGGGGGAGAATGTCCGGGGAAGAGTGAGGCGGCTGGTACGATGGTCAAGAGCATTCAGAAGGCTGCTGTCTTAGGGGCCGGGGTGATGGGGGCGCGAATTGCCGCCCACCTGGCCAACGCCGGAATCCCGACCCATCTGCTGGACATTGTTCCCGGCGACGCCGGCAGCGATCCCAAGGAACGTAACAAGATCGTGCTGGCCGGCCTGGACGCTGCCCGCAAGTCCAAGCCCGCCGCCTTCTTCACGCCCGAAACCGCCGCGCTGGTCACCCCCGGAAACTTTGCCGACAACTTGGACCGCGTCAAGGAAGCCGATTGGATCGTCGAAGCCGTTGTCGAGCGCCTCGACATCAAGCGCAGTCTGCTCGAAAAAGTGGACCAGTTGCGCCGGCCCGGCAGCATCGTTACCACCAACACCAGCGGATTGCCGGTGCGTCTGATCGCCGAAGGCCGCTGCGTGGACTTCCGCAATCTTTGGTTCGGGACTAATTTCTTCAATCCGCCGCGCTATCTCTACCTGCTGGAA
>CAYPHP010000954.1:0-1618 GCA_964410045.1 uncultured Acidobacteriota bacterium
GCATGAAGTGGGCGGGCTTCACCATCAACGCCATGAGCCTTGGCGGGCTGGCCATCGCCATCGGCGCGCTGGTGGATGACGCCATCATCGACGTGGAAAACGTCTTTCGACGATTGCGGCTGAATAACGTGAAACCCGAGGAACAGCGCCTGCCCGCGAACGAGGTTGTTTACCGGGCCAGCACAGAGATCCGAGGCTCGATCGTTTTCGCTACCCTGATCGTCGTCCTGGTGTTTATGCCGTTATTTTTCTTGGAGAGCGTCGAAGGCCGCCTGTTGAAGCCGCTCGGCTTCGCCTACGTAGTTTCTCTCACGGCTTCCCTGGCCGTGGCTCTCACAGTCACGCCTGCGTTGTGCTCGATGCTGTTGCCGAAGGCCAAGTCGGTCCTTAAAGGAAAGGAGCCGCGGCTCGTTGCCTGGCTGACCGGGCTGTATCAACCGACGCTCCGCTGGGTGCTCGACCACACCTGGACGGTCCTCGCGGGAGGTGCCTTGCTGCTGGTCGCCGCCTGCTCCAGCGTCTTCTGGATGGGCCGGGCTTTCCTGCCCGAATTCAATGAAGGCACTTTAACCATCAGCGCCGTGACCCTGCCGGGCACCAGCCTTGCGGAGTCCGACCAGTTGGGCCGCAGCCTGGAAAAGATTCTGCTGGGCGTGCCCGAAGTGGTTTCTACGGCCCGAAGAACCGGACGGACCGAGCTGGATGAACATGTCCAGGGAGTGGAGTCGGCTGAGCTCGACGTCACCCTGAGCATGCGGTCTCGCCCGAAGCCGGCGGTGCTCGAAGACATCCGCAGCCGGGTAACGTTGCTGCCGGGAATGAACGTCACCGTGGGCCAGCCCATCTCGCATCGGATCGACCACATGCTTTCCGGCACACGCGCGAATGTCGCGGTGAAGATCTTCGGGGACGATTTACAGGTGTTGCGCGCGTTGGCCGCGCAGGTCCAGTCGACGATGCGCGGCGTGGACGGAGTCGTGGATCTTTCCACGGAGCAGCAGATTGAGATTCCCACTGTACGCGTTCGGTTTGATCGAGCTGCCCTGGGGCGATACGGACTGGGGGCGGGCGCCGCAGCCGAGGCCTTGCAAACTGCGTCGTTAGGCCGGGAGAGCGGGCAAGTGCTGGAAGGGCAGATCGCCTTTCCGCTGGTGCTCCGCTATGCCGGTGAAGGCAAGGCGGATCTGGATTCGGTCCGCCAAACGATGATCGACACGCCGTCCGGCGCACGCATCCCGCTTTCCGCCGTGGCCGACATTCGAGAAGATCGCGGGCCGAACTTCGTGAGCCGGGAGAACGTACAGAGGAGAATTGTGGTGCAGTGCAATGTAGCCGGTCGCGACCTCCGGAGTGTGGTCAACGATGTGCAGAAGCGGGTCCAGGAAGCGGTCACACTCCCGCGAGGCTACCACATCGACTACGGAGGGCAGTTTACCAGCGAGGCGCGGGCCTCGGAGCGTCTTCTCTGGATGGGCCTGGCGGTGATTGCCGGTATCTTCGTCATCCTGTTGACCGCTTTCCAGTCGTGGCGCGACGCGTTGATCATCATGCTGAATCTGCCGCGGGCACTCATCGGTGGAGCGTTCGGCGTGTTCCTCGCCGGCGGGGTACTTTCCGT
>CAYPHP010000955.1:0-1611 GCA_964410045.1 uncultured Acidobacteriota bacterium
TTCACGTCCACGATCTCCGGCAGCGTGAGCTTCATCAGCGGCAGGAAGATCCGCTCCACGGCCTTGCCCATGTAGGCGTCTTCCATCGGCGGCTTGCCCACGATCGTCGTCGAGTAAATGGGGTTCTTGCGGTGCGTGATACAGGTGAGATGAAAGACCGGATACTCATCCGCCAGCGAGTAGAAGCCCGTGTGGTCGCCGAACGGGCCTTCCGTACGCAGCTCGTCCAGGTTCACATACCCTTCGAGGACGTATTCGGCATCCGCCGGGACCTCGAGGTCGACGGTCTCGCACTTCACCAGCTCCACCGGCTTCTGTCGCAGGAATCCCGCGATGATGAACTCTTCCACATCCGGCGGCGCCGGTACGATCGCGCTGAACGTCAGCGACGGTTCCGTCCCTACCACCACTGCGACTTCCAGCTTGCCGCTCGGCCGTTCGCCTTCGGCCAGTACTGCGCCACCCAGCGACCGCGCCATGATGTCCACTGCCGCGGCCTTCGACTTCCCCGCACCCGCACGTAGCAGTTCGCGATAATGCTCCGCCGCCACTTTCTGCCGCTGCCAGTGCATCCCCGCGTGCTGCGCGTCGTAGATCTGCATGCGGTACATGCCCATGTTGCGCTTGCCCGTTCGCGGGTCGCGCGTGATCACACAGGGGAACGTAATGAACCGTCCTGCATCCTGCGGCCAGCACTTCAAGGCAGGCAGTTCCAGCAATGACGCCTCGCTTCCCTTCTTGATCACTTCCTTGCACGGGCCCGTCGCCACCGTCTTCGGGAAGAACTTGCCGAACTCCGCCAGCATCGGAAGCATCTTCACCTTTTCCAGGAAGCCTTCCGGCGACTTCATGTTCAGCAACTGGATGATCCGCCCTGCGATCTCATCCAGCGACTCCACGCCCAGCGCCAGCTTCATCCGGCTCTCGGAGCCGAACTGGTTGATCAGCACCTGCGCCCCGGGGTGTCCTTTCACCTTCTCGAAGAGCAACGCGGGCCCGCCCGGCTTCGGCTTCTTGCCCTTCGACACCCGGTCGGTGATCTCCGTGATCTCCAGCTCCGGGTCCACTTCCGCGCGTATACGCTTCAATTCCCCGGCCTTCTCCAGCGCCGCGATCCACTCTCTAAGGTCTTGATAGGCCAACTTGCCTCTCCCTGCTTCGGACTTGTGGCTGAAACAGGTGATTATAGCCGCCCCTTGCGCCTGCCCTTATCTTTGTCATACTGAGCCAGCGCGAGCGCTAGCGGGCGCGCCGTCGAAGGACCTCAACTCCGGGCCAAGCCACGATTCGAGCCTCTGCACCCTTGGCGGGGAGAAAGACCCTATCTGCCAACTCCTGCTCAAATCTGTGAATCTCACTTTCTGCAAGCCCACCGATTCCCCTGGAGCCATTCGTCGATGCCCTCATTTGAAGACATTCGTGAGAAGGAACTACTGAACTGCCTTTGCGGCCTCACCCTGTGCCCCACCCCCAGTGCAGACTGCCTGCAGATGGTCCGCACCCTCGACGAACCCGGCCGCGCGCAGCTTCTCGACCTCGCTCACTCGCATCACGTGGTCATCCGCGGCATGGAGGCCATCCGCACCGACGCCCTTGCCCGCGGCGATGAGA
>CAYPHP010000956.1:0-1611 GCA_964410045.1 uncultured Acidobacteriota bacterium
CGTAGAGCCGCTTGGGATCGATGTAGCCCTTGGCCACCGCAGCGTCGACGCCGGAGTTCAGATCGTAGAAGTCATCACCCGGATAGGCGTGATGGATCAGGTTGCCGAACTCGCCGCCGTAGCTCGTCGAGCCGCGCGGATTGGTGTACAGCACCACGTAGCCGCGCGCGGCCATGATCTGCTTCTCCAGGTCGAAGCGATCGCCGTAGTTGGCGAACGGTCCGCCGTGAATCTCCAGGATCAACGGATACTTCTTGGCCGGATCGAAATCAGGCGGCTTGATGATCCAGCCCTGGACTTTGCGCTGGTCTTTCGACGAGGTGTACCAGAGTTCCTCGACCGCGCCGAGCTTGCGGTCGCCGAGGACGTCTTCGTTCACCGCGGTGAGGATCTTCGGCGCCGCGCCGGTGATCGTGGTCACCGCAATGTCACCCGGAATGTTGGGCCGCGCGTAGGTGAACGCGATGGTTCCGTTGGCGGCCACTGTGAAGGCTCCGCCTCCGCCGTAGGCGCTGTTGGACGCCCCCAGGTTGCCGATGACTTTGCGCCGCTGTCCGGCCACGGTGGCCAGATGCAAGCCGGTGTTCCCTTGATCGTCGGAAAGGAAGTAGACTGCGCCCCCATCGGGCGCCCAGCGCAGGCCGGCGACGTCGCGGTCCAAATCGCCGGTGACCAGGCGCGATCCCGATCCGTCGCGATTCATCATGTAGAGCCTGCGAACCTGGTAGCCCTGATACTTGTCGTCGAAGCCGACGTAGGCGATCTGTTTGCCGTCGGGCGAGATCACCGGATCATTGTCGGGACCCTTGCGGTTGGTCAGCGCCCGTACCGCTCCATTCGCAACGGTGAACTCGTAGATCTCGGTGTTCAGCGGCTCAAGGTCCCAATCGTCGTGGCGGTTGGCGGAATAGAGCAGGTGCTTGCCGTCAGGAGTCCAGACGGGGTCGCCGCCAGCGCCGAGTCCGGCCACGCTCCCGTGATTAAAGTTGCCGCTGGAGATCTGGCGCGGCGTTCCGCCTTCCGCGGGGACCACGAAGAGATGCGTGTATCCGGGCTTCAGATACCCCGGACCGTTGAAACGGTAGACCAGGCGATCAATCACCGTAGCCGGCTCGGCCCACTTGGCCCCCGCTGGGGCCGCCGGCATCGTGACCAGCGACCTCGGGGCTTGCGGCACGAGCATGGTAAACGCGATCCACTTCCCGTCCGGCGACCATGATGGCGCGGCTGGCGCTTGCGTGGTATTGGTCACACGCGCGGTCTGCCCGGTGTCCATCCAGCGGCGATAAATCTGCGGCGTTGTGCCGTCGCGGTCGGAGAGGTACAGCAGTTGCATACCGTCGGCCGACCAGCGCGGCGAGCTGTCGCTGAAGTTGCCGGTGGTCAGCGGGCGGTGGTCCGAGCCGTCGGCGTTCATGATCCAGAGGTTCGAATAGCGCCGGTCGCTCATGATGTCCGCGAACTGGCGGACGTAGACGATGCGCCGGCCGTCCGCGGAGATCTGGGGCGAGGTGGCCAGTTCCAGGTTGAAGATGTCCTGGACCGAGAGCTTCTCCGCCGCAGACAAGAAAAGGCAACCACAGATGAACACAGATAAACACCGATAGATCA
>CAYPHP010000957.1:0-1611 GCA_964410045.1 uncultured Acidobacteriota bacterium
GAAGCGGCCGCGGATATTCCGGAAATGGACGTTGAAGATCTTGCCGCGCCGGCCGAAATAACGGATCACGTCGAAGATCTCGCGGCTCGGGTTCTCGAGCATCTCCGAGACCGTGCCCTGGCAGAAATTCAGGCCGTGATATTTGCTGGGCACAATGTCGATGAAGCGCTTCAACCCGTCCACACTGCCGAGTACGCGATTGACGCCGCGGAATCCCTTGTCCTTGGGCATCCCGGGATCGTGCGGATGGCAGGCCATCCGCACCTTGTATTCCTCGGCCACGGGAATCACGCGTTTGAGAAAGTAGGTGATGCGTTCCCACTTCTGCTCCGCGCTGACGATCCCGGCTTCAGTCAGCGGCGGATCCTGGCGTGCCTGGTCATAGACAAATGTGCTGTAGCTCGCGCCACCGCGGCCTGGTGTCCGCGCGGTGCGGACCACGCCCAGAATCGTCATGTTGTATTTCAGCGCAGGGATTCCGGCCCGCGCGCTGTTGAGGATCATCTGGCAGATCTGGTCGATTTCGCGGTCCCGCTCCGGACTCTTGCCGAGCATAATGTTGGGATTCTCGGACCGGGTAATGTAGTGGGAGCTCAGAGGTAGTGGGACCATCTCCAGCTTGATCCCAAACGATTCCACTCGCTCACGCAGCTTGGTCAGGCCTTCCACGGACCAGCTCTCGTCGAAGCGTTCGGAGGGCAGCGAGCTACAGATGTGATTCACACCCAGAGCTGCGAGCACGCGCAGGATCTCGTCCGACGAGCCATGCTGCGTGCCGACTTTGGGAAGCGCGGTGGTCTTCGCTGGAGCGCGGGTCGCGCCGACCGCAGCGGCAACGCCCGCTGCTTTGACAAACTGTCTACGGTCCATGCAGGCCCTCCAATCGACGCCTATCATGCTACACTTCCGCAGCGGAGGGCGTATGGGTCGAGGGTTTCTGTTGGTGTTGCTGGCCACGAGAGTCTGGGCGCAACAACAGGATCCCATCGCCGCGATGACCACCGAGGATCTGGCACGCGGGAAGCGCCTCTATGGCGGCCATTGCGCGCCATGCCACGGGCAGACTGCTGAGGGCGGACGCGGACCGAACCTGGCGCAGCCGAAATTGCGCCGGGCCCCCGACAACCAAGCGCTGTTTAGGGTCATCCAGAGTGGTGTGCCTGGCTCGGAAATGGACGGCGCGTGGCAGATGACCCCCCGCGAGATCTGGCAAGTGGCCGCCTACATCCGGTCGGTCGGCAACACGGCCGTCGAGCGTCTGCCCGGCGACGCCGAACGGGGCAAGCGGTTGTACGCCACGGCGGGCTGCGCCGCATGCCATGTGGTCCAGGGCGCTGGCATCGGCGCCGGTCCTGAACTCAGCGAAATCGGCGCGCGCCGCAGCGCGGCCTACCTGCGCGAGTCGCTCGTGAATCCAGGAAAGACCGCGCCCGAAGGCTTCCTGATGCTCGACGTGGTCACGCGCACCGGCCGCGAGATTCGCGGTACCCGCCTGAACGAGGATTCCTTCACGCTGCAACTCCGTGGCCTCGACGGAAACATCCACTCGCTGCGAAAACAATCTCTCAAGCAAGTGAAGAAACTGTTTGGAGAGAGTCCCATGCCCAGTTA
>CAYPHP010000958.1:0-1607 GCA_964410045.1 uncultured Acidobacteriota bacterium
AGAAGGCCACCCTCAGCGGTCATTCCGACTGGATCAGGGCGCTGGCTTTTAGCGCTGACAGCCGGATGCTCGCTTCCGCAGGCGACGATCGGACGGTCAAGGTCTGGGATCTCTCCACCAATCAGGAACTCAAGAGTTTCATTCACCCCAAGGGAGTCCCGTCTGTCATCTTTGGCCCCAGGTCGCTGTGGGTGGCCTCCGGAACATGGCAAGCGGCAAACATCTGGGATCTGGAGGACGGGAAACGTCCGAAGGTTCTGCAAGGTCATGAAACGTGGGTGACCGCATTGGCCTTGAGTCCGGACGGCAAAGTGCTGGCTACGGGCAGCGGGGACATGCTGGTGAAACTTTGGGATCACGAGGCCGGCCGCAGTTACGCCACGCTCTCCGGTCATTCCCGCGGCGTCTCTTCCGCCGCCTTCAGTCCCGACGGAAAGACGCTGGCGACGGGAAGCTGGGACAAGACCGCCAAACTGTGGAACGTGAGCACCGGGGCGGAGATCCGCACGCTGGGGAAGGCTGCGCCGCCCAAGTAGGACAGCCTGTCCACATCCCCCTACGGGGTTCGCTTCAACTGAATCGTGCCTAGGTCGAACGGCTCGCCGGGTTTGAGCGCTTCCACGGTGCGCTGCTCCGTTTGAAGGGGCGGCTTCCTCAGAACCACTTTGGCGTTTGGTTCCGGCAGGTCCCGCAATCCAAACTGACCGCAGCGATTCGACCTTCCCCGCAGCCGTCCCGACTCGATCTCCACTCCGGCTAATCCGCGGCCATCCGGTCCAGTGACCACGCCGGAGATCATCCGAACCAGGCGCGCATTGAACTCGGAGCCGGCATGGAAAATGGCAAATCCGGCGAAGCGCTGTCGTGCCGAGAGGCGCTGCTGGATCCGGTCCATCTCCGATTGCAGATGTTGCGGCGACTTGTATTCATAGGATGCCAGAGCCACGTAGACACGTCCCGGTCCGGAAAAGAACAGGGGCGCATCCAGCCGCTCCAGAATCCGCTCGGCGGATCCGCCGACCACCGGCCCGCCCGGGTCGCCGTAAGCCATCAGGTAAAGTTCGTCCACGGCCTTGAACAAGTTGGCGGGAGCCACTTCGGGGATTTCTTTGCCTACGGCGGCATACCACCAGCCGGCGTCGAGGCCGAGCGGCAGACCGTTCAACTGGGTGCGGACCTGGCGCAGCAGGGTGCTCATCGACCGCGCCAGCGCGCGGCGGTTGGCGACGGTTCCGCAGCCCCAGTCCTCGGTGGCGTACGGCTCGACATCGATCTGGGCGGCGGCCACTTTCCCGGGGTATTCATGAACGAATCGCCGCAGCAGCGCCGCGCGGCGCACCGCTTCCTTTTCGTTCTGCATGAACGACACGTCCTGGAGGAACAAGGCCTTCACTCTCGTCGCCGGCGGCGGCAGGTTGCTCAGAACGCAGTTCAGAAGCGTTCCGCTGCCCGCGCGGTCCAGCAAAAACTCCGGACCCTGCTCAATGCTGAGGATCAAAGTGCGGCGCAGAGGGAGTTTCTTGAGGTAGTCCAGCACGTCCTGACAGTTGTTCCGGCCGCGGAAGGCGTCGTAGATAAACACCGCTTCATCGGTGGCCCGTGGGGCT
>CAYPHP010000959.1:0-1605 GCA_964410045.1 uncultured Acidobacteriota bacterium
GCTTCCTATGGAAGTCGTTCCCCCAGACCGATGGCCCGGCGGACTTCTTCTTCTCCGACCCCACGGACGCTGCATCGGCGTGGCTCCAGGGCGAGTTCTTTTCCGATGGCAGGCTGGCGTTGCTGGGGCGAACGTTGCATCTGTGGAACACAGCGCCGGATAGCGCCACTCGACCGCCGGACCTTTCAGTCAGCGGGTTCGCGTTCAACGGCGGTGACGGCTCCGACATCGCCATCGCCGGCCAGCGGATGTTTGTTTCCGGCGCCAACGGCAACCGCGTCCTGGTGTACAACACGCCTCCGGTCCGGCCCGACCAGGCGCCGGATTGGGCTCTTGGCAGCCCCGATATCTGCACCAACACGCTGGAGACCAACTACCTCATCACCAATCCGGTCCCTTCGTCGAACGGAACCAGCCTCTTCGTGTCTTCGGATTTCGACCGCAAGTTGTACGTCTGGACAAAGCTCCCCGACGAAACCGGCGCGGCCCCCGACTTGGTCTACCACCTGCCCCAAGGACCTTGGCAGCACGCGCTGTGGCAGAACACGCTGGTGGCGGCGGGCAGGACCACGATCTACGTCTGGACCGAATTGCCGCTCGACGGACAGATGCCCGCCGTGACTTTGAGCGACCGCGTCGGCAGCGTGCGCTTCCAGGAGATCCGCGGCGTGGCTTACGACGGACGCTACCTTTATGTCTCCGACATGCAGGCGGGACGCGTGTACGTGTGGGAGGGCATTCCCGCGGCGTCTTCCGAACCCAGATTCACGCTGGCCGTCGACCGTCCCACGCGCCTCTCCACCGACGGCGCCTGGCTGCTGGTCGCCGGCACCGAGAACCAATCTGTCCGCGTTTTCCGCACCGACGCACTGAGCGACAACGCTGCGCCGCAGACCGTGGGCGGCCCGGGGAAGTTCAACCTTCCCGAGCATGCGCTGATCGCCCAGGGCCGCTTGTTTGTAGCCGATACCGTCTTCAATCGCGTGCACGTCTGGAACCGCATTGAAGACGCTCTGGCGGGAAAGGACGCCGACGCCATCCTGGGCTCGGCAGACCGCAAGCCCTCCAACCGGCGTGACGGCCTCTTCTGGCCCGGTGCGCTCACCTTCGACGGCTCCTATCTCTGGGTGGGCGAATACAAGTTTTCCGGACGCCTCCTGCGCTTCGGCGATCCGCAATCGGAGCTGAGCCCGGAAGCGCAGGCGCTCTTGGAGCGGGCCCGTGCCGCCAATCCGCAGCGCTACCAGTACGCTCTGGACCAAGGCGCGCAGATCATGCCCACGGTCGACGGGCGCAGCTTCTACCTTCTGTGGCGGCCCGCTGGCGCGGCGGCCAACCATCCGCTCGTCGTGTCGCTGCACGGCAGCTCCAGTTGGGCGTTTGACGAGTTCTTCCTATGGCGCGACCAGGCCGCAGCCTTCGGTTACGGCATCCTGGCTCCGCAATGGTGGTTTGGCGGGGAAACGCCGGATTCCTACTACGGTCCCGCCGATCTGCACCGCGAGTTGAGGTCCGCCCTCAGGCTGACCGGCAACCGGCAGGGAACCGCGCTGCTGCACGGATTCAGCCGGGGTTCCGCCAACATCTACGGCGTGGCCGCGCTGG
>CAYPHP010000960.1:0-1603 GCA_964410045.1 uncultured Acidobacteriota bacterium
TTGCTTGCTGGTTTGAAAGTTGTTTGATGCTAATACGTTGCAAAGGAAACATCACCATGAAGAAGGGTGCAATCCTCGGACTAAGTCTGATCCTGCTGGGTGTGATGGCGCTCCCGGTGTGGGCGCTCAATGGCGGCAGCATCTTCGGCAAGGTCACGGACCGCTCGGGTGGGATCCTCCAGGGTACCCGGGTCGTTCTGCGGAACATGGCCACCGGCGCGGATCGGTCGACCGTGACCGATACAAAGGGCGTCTTTAATTTCAATGACTTGACGATCGGAATCTACCGGGTCCGCGTGGACCAGGAGGGTTTCTCGGTGGCCTCGGGATCCCGGACGGTGTCGATCGCCGACGCGGGCGAGAAGGCCGAGGTGAACTTCGAGATGTCCCTCGGTGCTGTTGCCGAGCAGGTAACCGTAACCGCGGCACGCGGCGAGCGGGAAGTCGAGGATATCCCGGTCCGGGTCGAGGCCATCACCGCCGAGAAGCTTCAGGAGAAGAACATCACGGGGACCGGCGAAGCGTTGATGGCGGTGCCCAGCCTGATTCCGGTAGGAAACGGTCCGTACCTGGTGCGGCCCAACCTGCGCGGTTTGGACTCCACGCGCATTCTGGTGATGGTGGACGGCGAGCGGCTCAACACCTCGCGCGTGGCGACGGACCGGGCCGGTCCGGAGCTCGGCCTCATCGATCCGGGTCAGATCCAGAACGTGGAGGTTGTCAGCGGGTCCGGTTCTGTCCTGTACGGCACCGACGCCCTGGCAGGGACCATCAACATCATCACCGACCAGCCGCAGTTCACCGACAAGGCCATCCGGGTAGGCGGAGCGGCCAACTTCCTTTACAGCGGGAACGAAACCGGCCGCCGCGGCAACTTGAAGCTGGATGTCTCCGGCCGCCGCTTCGCAATCCGCCTGGGCGCGCAACAGGAGCGCTTCGGCAACTACCATTCCGGCGAGCCCTTCGCGGAATCCAACCTCGACATGCTGAACGCCAAGGTGATCACGCAACCGACCTACGGTTTCGGGAACGTGAAGGACACTTTCAACATGCCGTTCACGCGCACCAACTCGCTGGTGGAGAACTCGCAATCGCACGGGCACACGTTCAACGCCACGGTGCGGGGCCTGATCAGCGAGAAGCAGTCGGGGCGCATCAGCTTCATCCGCCGCCGCAACAGCAACGTCGGCTTCCCGGACTTTGTGAACTCCCTGTTCTTCTCGGAGTTCAGCCTGCCGGCCAGCGATCTCGACAAGGTCAGCGCCCGCTACGAAATCCGCGAGGTCCGCTCATGGTTCCCGCGCTTCGCGGTGCAGGGATACTGGCAGGCGCAGAACCGCGTGCTGCGGAACAAGTTCTCCACCTTCACCCAGTCGCCTCCGGGTCCCAACGATCCGCCGACCTTCGACAGCGTGTTGCGCCTGAACCTGCTGAGCGACACCGGGCAGAACGTGAAGACCTTCGGCTACGACGTGCAGGGTACGCTGCTGGCGAAAGGCCGCAACGTGGTGACCATCGGCACCAGCCTGTTCCGCGATCACAGCCGCGACGACCGGAACTCGCTCACCAACATCACCATCGTCGGTTTCGCGTCGCGTCCTCC
>CAYPHP010000961.1:0-1603 GCA_964410045.1 uncultured Acidobacteriota bacterium
GCTTGGCTGCACTTCTTTGTGCCGCGCCGCATGCCGGACAGGCGGCGGCAGTGGCGGGAACTTGCTTGCCGCAACTAGTGCAAAACATGCCGCAGTTGTATACCGCGACGGCTGCCAAGTCAAATCCGACTTGGAGTGCGGTGGCTTGCCACCGCATGCGGCGGCAAGCCGCGGCACTCCATAGTAAACTGAACTTCATGCGACTCCTGCTGAGCCTGCTGGTGGTCAGCGCCCTGGCCGGGCAAGACGTGGACTTCAACAATCTGGCGGCGCGAATGGAGAACCGCGACCCCAAGATCCGCCGCGAGGGCGCCAAGCTCCTGGGCGAGTACGGCGACAAGCGCGCCATTCCCGTGTTGGGGAAAGCGGTCAAAGATCTGGACGGCGAGACGCGCTACCAGGCGGTCCAGTCGCTGGGCAGCTTCCTCGATCGCGAAACCATCCCTTTCCTGGCCGAAGCCATGAAGGATCCGCAACGCCGGGTGAAGCAGTCGGCCATCGACGGCATGGTCACGCAGTACATCAGCGTCAAGGGGCCGGGCGGGATCAAGGGCGTGTTCAGCAAGACCGTGGACGTCTTCCGCAAAGGCGGAGAAGACGCCATCGTGCCGCCGGGCACCGATGTGGACGCCCGCGTGATCGCCTCGCTGGCGGACGCGGTCAGCGATCCCGACAATGAAGTAGCCAAAGACTCGGCGCGCGCTCTCGGCGTGTTGCGCGGATCAGCCGCGGTTCCCGCGATGGGCAAGGTGCTCTACGGCGCGCCGAACCCGGTGAAAGTGGAAATCCTGAGGGCGTTCCAGAAGATTCGCGATCCCAAGGCCGCTCCCGAAGCCGCTCACGTGCTGGCCAATTCGAACAGAGACGTCCGCGCGCAGGCCGCGCTGACCCTGGGCCTGCTGGGCGCGCGCGATCAGCGGACCCGGCTGCGCACGCTGTTCGACACCGATGCCGATCGCGACGTCCGCCGCAACGCTTTTCAGGCCCTGGCGATGATGCCTGAGGACGGTCAAGCCGCGTGGTTCGCCGGCTACCTCGAGGACAAAGACGACCGGATGCGGGAGTTCGCCGCCGAAGCCTTCGGACGCATGGCGCAAGCCACCGTGACCAAGGAGTTCGATGAAAAGCTGACCGCGCGTCTGGCCATCGAGAAGGACGGGCGCGTCAAGCTGGCGCTGGCCTTCGCCATGGCGGTGCATGGGCACAACGACCGTCTCCCCGACCTGATGGATTCGCTCGACTCGATGGTGCATCGCCAGTACGGCATCGCCTACCTGACCGAGTTGGGCCGCGACGCTTCCCGGCTGCCGTTGTACTATCCTTACTTGAAGGGCAACCGGGCCGACATTCGCCGCTACCTGTGCGATGTCTTCACCAACCTGGCCAATCCCGCGGCGCTCGACGAGGTGCGTCCGCTGACCCAGGATCCCAACGATCAAGTGGTCACCGCGGCGATCCGCGCGGTCCAGACCATGGAACGAGCCAAATGAAAACTGTCCTCACACTTCTCATTCTTACGTTCACGATCACCGTCTCCGCCGGGGAAAAGCACTTTGCCGCCGTCAAGCAACTGACGTTTGGAGGCACCAACGCGGAAGCCTAC
>CAYPHP010000962.1:0-1601 GCA_964410045.1 uncultured Acidobacteriota bacterium
GCTTGAGGAGGCTCTCCATCACCCCAGTGGCAGGAGGAGTCGCACGCTCCGTGCCGTCGTCCTTCAGGAGCTTCATGCCAGCGGGGCCAGCCAACTGCCAGGCAATCGCGCTCCACGGCATCTTGATTGTCGCCACGGTGCCATCGGGCGCGGTCACTTCCATGCCCTTCTCAGCATCCAGCCGGTCGAACACCACCGACGCCACGTGGGCCTTGGGCAATCCCCCCTCCAGTGCACAGTGCGCCTTGAACTGCTGTACCGCCGGGATATCAGGCAGCGTCGCGGGGTCGCGAACCAGATGCACCAGCGTGATCAACGAGTGCGTCTTGCCGCCGCCGAAAGTCATGTGCAGCTGACGGACCGCCTTCTCGGACTTGCCCGACAGGCGCTGCGTGACATCCCGCGCCAGGTCGCGCAGCTTGACGGTGGGATAGGTGAGCGCGAAGAACTCCTTGGTGTCGTGATAAACGCCCAAGTTGCGGTTCATCACGACGTCGTACAGGTCCGCAGCAAACTGCTTCTGCGATAGTTCCTGGTTGGTGATGTCATTACGCAGCTGCACTACTTGGTGCCAGGGCTTGGTGGTGGTCTTGGCCATCGATAATTCTCCTTGTCCCTATTCCACCCCGAGCGGGGCTTGAGCGGTACTGCCGACCGAGCGCAGGTAGTTCTGCAAGCGCTCCAGGATCGAACACTCTTCCGTGCATCCCTCAGCGCGGCTCTTCTCGATCAATGCCTGGATGAGCTGTATGAACACCTGGCTGCGACGCAGCGCGCGGCTGTCCAGAAACTCGTTAACCTTGACGACGTCTCCCGCCACCCACAGCTGCATCAACTTGTGCACAAGGTCGATCATCGGAATCGCGCGGCCACTGGCCGTTTCCATCCCGAGCGAACGGTGCTTGCGGGCACGCCAATCCCTGAGCTTGTACTTTCCGCCACCGCCAGCCGACGAATCATCACCATCATCTTCCTCCTCGACATCAGCGTCTTCCTCGTCTTCCGCCGCGGCCGCGCTGCCGCTGCGCACGAGCAGCTCGTATTGGTCAATGAGCTCACGCTCAGACATGCCACAAGACACCGCGTAAAGGATGCACGGCCCGGCCGGCGCCTCCTTCAATCCGAAGTCATTGCGGTGCAGCAAGTAGTAGGTCGTCACATCGTCCAGCGGATGGTCACCGGGCGTGGGCTCGCCTTTACCATGCGACAGCACCCGGCCAACGACGAAGTCGACCACGATGCGTCGCACATGGCCCAGGAAGTCGGTGACCGACATTAACGCCCCAGGCTCGGACGCCTTCTTTACCGCCGGATAGCGGCTATACGACTCCAGCGCCGGACCGGTGGCGGCCCAGATGAAGTCGGGCCCGCGGATGCCGGCGTCCCAGAAATCGCGCAACTTGGTCGTGATGCTGGCCTCCATCTCCTTGAGCACCTGGGTGTCCCAACCGGTGCGGGCGAGCGGATCGCGCTTCTTGCAGACCAGCCACACTGAAGACGCCAGTGCAGCCGAGCCTTGTGCGCGCATGCGCGCCGCCTGCTCCGTCTGAATGGGCCAGGACCCATCGACGACGAAGCCCGCCCTGATGATGGCCGACACC
>CAYPHP010000963.1:0-1597 GCA_964410045.1 uncultured Acidobacteriota bacterium
ATGTTGAACCCGAAGTTCTCTGGTTATGACTGGTGGGAAGATTGGGGGCAGGTCACAAAGGAGACCAGCCAATGAAGAATCGTAGCAAAGTCTGCGCAGAGAAGCGGAGAGTGAGGAGCAAGGAGTCGAAGATAGCCTGCGAAACGATCGGCGTCGATCTGGGAGACAAGATCTCGCGGTATGCGATTTTGGATGCCGATGGGGAGTTGATCGAGGAAGGTACGTTTCGCAATCAGGTGACGTCGATCGAGAAGCACTTTGGCGGCAACACGGCGCCGGCGCGGATTGCCCTGGAAGCGGGCGGGCAGTCGGCCTGGATTGAGCGCGAGTTGAAGCGGTTGGGCCACGAGGTGATCGTGGCGCATGCGCGGGAGTTGGCCTGGATTACGTCGGCCGACGACAAGAGCGATCGCAGCGACGCCGAGAAGCTGGCGCGCCTGGCCTGGGCCGATCCACGGCTGCTGAAACAGGCGCATCATCGCAGCGGCGAACAGCAGGGGCAATTAGGAGTCATTCGAGCGCGGGATGGAATCGTCAAAGCGCGGACGCTGTTGGTGAACACGGCGCGCGGCATGGCCAAGGGATTCGGCGTGCGCCTGCCGAAGTCCATCACGGCGGTGTTCGGTGCACGCGCGGCGGCAACGATCCCGGAGGAGTTGCAACCTGCCTTGAGGGGGATCTTGGCGCAGATCGATCAACTCACGGCGTGTATCAAGACTTACGATCAGCAAGTGGCTGACATGGTGGCGCGCCGCGATGACCTGCGGCCGGTATGTTCGATTCCTGGCGTGGGGCCGCTGACGGCTTTGACATTCGCCTTGACGCTGGGAAGCCCCGAGCGATTCGCCCAGAGCCGCGACGTGGGCGCCTTCCTGGGCATGCGGCCGAAGCGAAGCCAGTCGGGCCAGTGTGATCCGCAGTTGGCCATCGCCAAAGCCGGCGACAAGTATCTGCGCAAGCTCGCCGTGCAATGCAGCCATCACATTCTCGGGCATTGGGGCAGGGACTCGGCGTTGCGCCGATAGGGATTGCGGATCGCGGCGGCCGGCGGGAAGAGTGCGCGTAAGCGCGCCATTGTTGCCGTCGCCAGAAAACTGGTTGTGCTCATGCATCGGTTGTGGCGAACACAACAAGCCTTCCAACCCTTTCCCTTGACGGTGTGAAGTTTTGCTCAGTGGACGATGTTGTTGCGAAAACCCGAACCTTTCCGGCGACTGCGCGACAGGCTGTGAGCACTTTCAGCTCGTGGGACAGATGGCAGCGCCGGCCTTTGACACGGAACTCAACTTGCATCGAGCCAGGCAGTATCCAAGGCTCACAAGAATGCGTATGGAAGCCCGGGTTGAAGTGCCAGCACGGATCGGTTAAACAATTCGCTTGACACAGACCAGCCGTCTCATGGAAGACTGCTCTGTCCCAGAACGCTTTGCGGTTTCACGCTCGCTGATTCGCCGCCGGTGGACAGAGCGGTCTGTCCCCTTTTTTCAGGCCTATTGCTGCGGAGAGCGTTCCTGCTGCTGTGCCGGCTGCTGCGCCGGAATGCGAATCGGCCCTGCGGGCGGTTGCGGAGTGGATTCCGTCCGCGGCTTGATGCCCG
>CAYPHP010000964.1:0-273 GCA_964410045.1 uncultured Acidobacteriota bacterium
GGAAGACCATGTCCCCGACACTGAGCACTTCGTCGATCACCAGGATGTCAGGATCAAGGTGCGCGGCGACCGAAAACCCGAGCCTTGCGAACATGCCTGAGGAGTAGCGTTTGATCGGCGTATCGATGAAAGGGGCAAGACCCGCAAACTCGACGATCTCATCGAACTTTCGCGCGATCTCGGCGCGGCTCATGCCGAGGATCACGCCGTTCAGGAACACGTTTTCGCGCCCGGTGAGGTCCGGGTGAAATCCGGCGCCGACCTCGATCAATG
>CAYPHP010000964.1:283-1596 GCA_964410045.1 uncultured Acidobacteriota bacterium
AGCCGCCCGGTGACCTCGATGCGGCCTTCGGTCGGCCACATGATGCGGGCGAAGTGCTTGAGCATCGTGCTCTTGCCCGCGCCGTTGTGGCCCACAACTCCGACCGTTTCCCCCTGCTTGATCTCGAGGTCGATGTGGCGAAGTGCCCAGAACTCCCGGTCATCGCGCAGCCCACCCTGCTTACTGCGGCCGGTCAGTCCATTGATCAGATAGGGGACGAGGTCGCGCAGCGTGTCGAAGCGCTCGCCCTTGCGAAAGCGCTTGGAAACGTCGTCGAAGCGGATGGCGACATCGCTCATACGTTGTCGGCGAACGACGGTTCGAGCCGGTGAAACGCCAGCCACGCGAGCGCAAACGTGACGATGGCGACAACGGCGCTGTAGGCCACCCATGGCAGGTCGGGCTGGCGCCCTTGCACCACACTCTGTTCAAGACCTTCGAGAAGTGGTGCCACCGGGTTGAGCAGCATGACTTCGCGCCACGGACCAAACAGGTCGGCCGAATAGAAGACCGGCGTGAAGAAGATCGCGAAAGTCAGCACGATTTCCACCAGGTACTTGACGTCCCGGAAGTAGAGGTTCGCTGCGGAAAAGGCGATTCCGAGTCCCGCAACGAACAGGATCATCAGCAGCATGAGCGGTAGCACCCAGAGTTGCGATGCCGCCGGCTGCACGCCTGCGATGGCAAGGATGATGATTAGCGGTAGCGCCGCGATCATCATGTCGAACAGCGCTGACAGCACGGCCGAAATCGGAAACACGACCCGTGGGCAATTGATCTTGGTGATCAGGTTGGCGTTGCTGGTCAGGCTGTTGGTCGCGAAGCGGATGCCGCCGACGATGAACGCCCATGGCAGCGACTTCACGCAGATTGCAGCCAGCTTGTCGAGCGTGAACGGCTTGCCCGACAACTGGCTCATTCCCAACTGCACCAGCAGGCCCGCGGCGACGATGATCCCGGGCATCAGGACGGCCCACAGCAGCCCCATCACCGACTGCTTGTACTTGATCTTGATGTCGCGCCACGTGACCATCAGCAGGAGGTCGGCGATCAGCGCCGAACGGCGCGGCGCGAAACCCCGACCTGACGTTGCCCGCGTCGGCGGAACGGGCACGGCGTTCAATCCAGCACCCGCACTTCCGGAATCGGCACGACGAACCGTCCGCCCCATTCGCGGACGTACGCGGCCTGGGCGCTGATCTCCTCCTTCAGGTTCCACGGCAGGATCAGCACATAGTCGGGTCGCGCCGCCCGGATTGCGTCGGTCGCAAGAATCGGAATGCGCGTGCCCGGCGTGAACATGCCCTGCTGGT
>CAYPHP010000965.1:0-1589 GCA_964410045.1 uncultured Acidobacteriota bacterium
TGAATATCCAGATGTCGCTCTACTCGATCGATTTCTATCGCCACTTCGACGAGCGGATGGAGTACCCGTCGGGCTACCGGCCGCAAGGCCACCTGTTCGTGGCCACCGCGGAAAAGCACATGAACTACCTCCGCGCAAACTACGAGCGCCAGGTGGCCATGGGCCTGAAGACGGTTCGCCAGGTGCGCCGTCAGGAAATCGCGGAGATGGTGCCGCAGATGCGCAGCGACGACGTCCTCGGTGGCACGTTCTGCTCTACCGACGGCTTTGTGGATCCCTACAGCGTGATGAGCGGCTACACGTTGCGCGCCGTCGATCGCGGCGTGCGGCTGATGCGCAACACGGAGGTTACCGGCATCCTTCGGGACGCGAAGGGCGTCGCCGGAGTCCGCACCGCCACCGGCGACATCGCCTCGCGCGTGGTAGTTAACGCCGCGGGAGCCTGGGCCGCCGGGATCGCGCGCATGGCCGGCGTCGATTTGCCGGTCGAGCCGCTGCGCCGCATGCTGGTACCCACCGAGCCGTTCTCCGAGTTGTCCCAACACCTGCCCATGGTCATCGATATGTCCACCGGGTTCCATTTCCGGCCGGAGGGTTTGGGAATCCTGATGGCCTGGAACGACCCCGAGGAGACGCCCGGTTTCAAAACCGGTTTCGATCACGCATTCGTGGAAAAGATCCTGACCCGCGCGGTGGACCGCGTTCCGTGCCTCGAGAACGTGGAAGTAAATCCCAAACGCGCCTGGGCCGGGCTGTACGAAATGACTCCCGACCACCATCCAGTGCTCGGTCAGGCGCCCGAGGTGCCAGGGTTCTTTCTGGCCAACGGCTTCAGCGGCCACGGAGTGATGCACTCACCGGCCACCGGCCGCATCCTGGCCGACCTGATCCTTCATGGCAAGACCGACTTGGTCGACGCCGGAATCCTGAGCCTCGATCGCTACCGCACCGGAAATCTGATCGAAGAGACCGCGGTCCTTTAGAGGCTTTCTCCGATTTTCACCACCGCAGAGACCAACAACTCCACGTCTTCCATCCGCGTCCGATGATTGACGATAGCCGCGCGCAGAGCGAACCGGCCGTTCAGTACGGTGCTGGAAGGCATGGCCACCCCGGACTCTTGCAGGCGATACAAGATCTCGCGATTCAGACCATCCAGGCTTTCGTCCGGCGCACCCTTGGGCGCGTAACGGAAGCAGACAATATTCAACGAGACGGGCGCCAGCAATTCCAGGCTCGGGTGATCTTCCACCAGCCGGCCCAGGTGCTGCGCCTGACGAGCATTCTGCTCGATCACGCGGCCCAGCGTATTCACGCCGTAGGTCTTCAGGCACATCCAGGCCTTCAGGGCTTTGAAGTTGCGGGTCAGGTCAATGCCGCGATCGGAAAACGGCAGCCCCCAGGATATGGCTCCGCGAGTATGGGCGGCCATGTAACTCGGCGCCAGCGCGAACGTGTCGCGATGCGCTTGCACGTCGCGGACCAGCACGCAGGCGCATTCGAACGGCAGCGACACCCACTTGTGCAAATCAAAGGCCAGCGAATCGGCGCGCTCGATTCCGGCGACCAAATGTTGAAACGCCGGAGAG
>CAYPHP010000966.1:0-1588 GCA_964410045.1 uncultured Acidobacteriota bacterium
TAACGAAACTCTTTTTCCACCAACGTGACCGCGCGACGGCCGATCTCCGATCGCAACAGCAGCACCCACGGAACCACAGGCACACCGTGATCGCGGAACAGGCGCTTCATCACGTCCTTGTCCATGCCCGCGGCTGAGCCGAGCACGCCCGCGCCCACGTAAGGGATGCCCGCCAGCTCCAGCAAGCCTTGCACGGTGCCGTCTTCGCCGAACGTCCCGTGCAGCACCGGGAAGACAACATCGATGCCCGCCTTCTGCTGGCTTGTGTCGGGCTCCAGAACCATCGGCAGGCCGCTCCGCAGCACCTCCGCTTCTTGCAGTACCTCGCGCGGCGTCCCTCCGGCGTCGGCACGCGGCAATGGAGCTACGCCTTCCGGCAGCATCTTGGCCGCTTCGCCCGCGACCAGCCAGCTTCCCTGCTTGGTGATGCCTATGGGAACGACATCGTACTTGGTGCGGTCGAGCGCCTGCATGATGGAGGCAGCCGAACGCAGCGAAACCTCGTGCTCGCCGCTCCGTCCACCGAACAGGACTGCGACTTTAAGCTTCTTGGCCATGGCTAGAGAATCTTCTTCCCCATCGCAGACAATGCTAACTCTACCCCCAGATCGGCCGTCTTGTTGACCACATCAATCACCGGATTCACTTCCACCAGTTCGAAAGAGACCATCTTCCCGGTGTCGGCGATCATTTCCATGGCCAGGTGTGCCTCGCGATAGCTGATCCCGCCGGGGACTGGAGTGCCGACGCCGGGCGCCGCTTGAGGATCCACGGAGTCCATGTCCAGGCTGACGCAGAAACCGGCGGTGCCGCGCGAAACACGCTTAATGGCGTCGGCCATCACCGTGCGCATACCGCGCTCGTCGACTTCGCGCATAGTGGCCACCCACACGCCGAGCTTTCGCAGGGTCTTCTTTTCACCTTCATCCAGATCGCGGACCCCGATCAGGGCGACGCTGGCGGGCGCAACCTTCGGCCCGTACCCGAAAATCCCTGCGAGTTCCGATGGACCCAGACCCAAGCAGCAGGCCAAAGGCATGCCATGGATGTTGCCGCTAGGCGTGGTTTCCGGAGTATTGATGTCGGCGTGCGCGTCGATCCAGATCAGGCCAATCTTCTTGCGTTTGCGGCGATAGAACTGGCTGACTCCCGCGACGGTGCCCACGGCGATCGAATGGTCGCCGCCCAACACAACGGGCAGGAATCCGTGACCCAGGATTTCGTCCACCCAGATGGCATGCTTGCGGCACGTCTCGGCCACTTCCGGCAGGTACTTGGCGCGGTCATCGCCAGGGGTCTGCATCTCGGCAATGGCCACCGGAACGTTGCCTGCATCCTCCACCTGGTGGCCCAACGCCGCCAATCGCGCGTTCAGCCCTGCGACTCGCAGCGCTGACGGTCCCATATCCACGCCACGCCGTCCATGGCCCAGGTCGTGCGGAACGCCGATGATCTTGAGTTTCATGCTTCGGATAAATCCGGTAAAGCATCCGCGGAAACGCAATGCACTCGCGGAGATGCTCGACGCCGCAAATCCATGCCACCACCCGCTCGATACCCATTCCGAATCCGGCGTGAGGGACGGAGC
>CAYPHP010000967.1:0-1587 GCA_964410045.1 uncultured Acidobacteriota bacterium
ATCCGCAGCGGTGCGAGCCCGCCGGGCCGCGACGTGATCTGCGCCCCCATCTTTTCAAGCGGCTCGATGATCCGGCGCATCGGACGGCGATTCAATGACGCGTCGCCGCCGATTTCAGTAACGAACCGTTGCGCCGCGAGGAGGCCTGCGAGCATGCGCAGCGTGGATCCGGAGTTGCCGGCGTCGAGCGGTTCTGCCGGCGCCTGCAATCCGTGCAGGCCGCGTCCTTCGATCTTCACCGCGCCGCCTTCGGTCTCGATCCCTACACCCAAGCGCCTCAGGCAATCGAGCGTCGAATGGCAATCGGCGGCAGCGGCGAAGTTGCGGACCTCGGAGCGCCCCTGGGCGATCGCCGCAAGCATCGCGTAGCGGTGCGAGATGGATTTGTCCCCTGGAACCTGAAGGACGCCGAGCACATTGCGTGCCGCGTGAATCGTGCGGGTCATGCGGGTTAGTGTGCAGCCATGGCCCGCGTCTGGCGATACCAGTCCACGGTCAGGCGCAAGCCTTCTTCGAACGCGACCACGGGCTGATAGCCGAGACACTGCGTCGCCAGACGAATATCCGCCAGCGAGTCGCGCACGTCGCCGGCGCGTGCTGGCTGGTAGTTGGCCTTCGGCTCAACTCCCATGATCTTGCCCAGCAGAGCCAGGATCTGATTCAGCGTGGTCCGCTGTGCGACGCCAACATTGATCACCTTGCCTGGCGCGTCCTTCGCGGTGCAGGCCAGCAGGTTGGCGGAGACTGCGTTGGCCACGTAAGTGAAATCGCGCGACTGCTCACCATCGCCGTAGATCGTCACCGGCTGGTTCTCGAGCAAAGCGGTGATGAACCGCGAGAGCACTCCGGAGTAAGGGGAGTTGGGATCCTGCCGCGGGCCGAAGATGTTGAAGTAACGCAGCGACACTGTCTCGAGCTTGTAGACCTTGGTGAATACCTTCCCGTAGTACTCGCCCATCAGCTTGTTCACTGCGTACGGCGAGAGCGGGTCCGGAATCATCGTCTCCACTTTCGGCAGCGTTGGAGTGTCTCCGTAGGCCGACGAAGACGCGGCGTAGACCACGCGGCGGACTTTCTGGCGATGCGCGGCCCAAAGCAGATTCAGAGTCCCGTTGGCGTTGGCCTCGTGACTGCCGATGGGATCGGCCACCGAGCGCGGCACGGACGGAATCGCCGCCTGGTGCAGCACGTAATCTACGCCCTCGAGTGCCGGCTCCAGTTTGGCCAGATCGTTCAGGTCGGCTTGGATGAACTCGTAGGAGCCTTCCACCGCGGACAGGTTCTCGCGATGGCCGGTGGCCAGGTTGTCGTAAACGCGGACGCGTTCGCCGCGCCGGACCAGTTCGAGCACCAGTGCGGAACCGATAAAGCCGGCGCCGCCGGTGACCAGATACAGAGACATGTTCGCTCCCCGACCCCTTCGATTATGGCGGTGGACCTGTAAGCCGGATTCTGTGCCCCGGCAAGCCGGGGCGGCAGCCATTCCTCTAGGTCCCGGATTACTCCGGGACTCCAGCAACCTACCCGAGAGTCAAGCGGGCCGGGCCAGCCCATCCTCTCCTATTTGGTCTTGCTCCGCGTGGGGTT
>CAYPHP010000968.1:0-1585 GCA_964410045.1 uncultured Acidobacteriota bacterium
GGATCACTGGCCCCGTTCACCCAGGCGTCATGATGGTTGCCGCGGACGATCCACTGGTCGGGAAGATCGCGTCCGGGAATCCGCACTACCACGTTGTACAGGGGCCGCACCTGCCAGTCGTATGCCAGCTTCAGGCGGACCGTAGCGGGTCCGGGACCGACGTGATAGGTCACCGGTAAAGCGCCACGCCAGGCCTCGGGAACAACCGGACCTTTGAGTTGCCGCAGCAGCGGCAAGGCGTCGGCGTAGGAGATCGGCTGGACCGGGATCTTCATGATGGTCGTGGCTTCGGCCTGGCTGAGCTTCTTGCCGCCTTTCTCGCTGGCCCAGCCCGGCGTCAGCGGATCGCCGGTGTAGAGCGGCATGTCCATCACACTGCCGCGCTGCACGCCGTGCTCGGGGCGGAATGCGCCGCCCGGATAGACGTCGCCCTGGAAGTAGCCGTCGTCCTTGGGATCGGAATAGATCAGACAGCCGATCGCGCCGTGCTCGTAGGCGACTTTAGGCTTGATCCCGCGCCAGCTTGCTCCGTAGCGGGCGATGACAATTTTGCCTTTCACGTCTATCTTCATCTTGGCCAGTTCGTCGTAATCTTCTGGGCGTCCGTAATTGACATAGACGAGTTGCGCGGTCACGTCACCGTCGGCGGAGTAGGCGTTATAGGTGGGCAGTTGCCCGGCGTCGGAGGAGTCCTGGTCGTCGGAGAGGACCGGCTCCTTCAATTGGGCGCGATAGCGGCCCGGCTCGATCAGTTCCAGCACGCGCTCCTTGGGCGTGGGCATGAGCGCCTCAAACTCCTCGATCGCCGCCGGCAATCCCCACTCCTTGAACTTGCCCAGGATGTACTCGGCCACTTTGCGGCTGTTGGGCGACCCGGCGTGATGCGGCTCGGCGGCGATGGCGCTCATGTACTCCCGCAGCCGTTCCGGCTGCGGGACGGCGCGGAACTTCTTTTCCAGGTCACGCTGCTCGGCAGCGCGCTTGGTGGAGAATCCGCGCAACGGCGGCTCTTGCGCCACGGCCACGACGGTCAGACACACCACCACGAGGACATGTGTTAGGCGAATCATAGGGGGCTATTTAACCACAGAGGCACAGAGAACACAGAGAAAGAGGTACCGCAGAACTAGTCACGTCGTCTCTGCCATTCCGCTGGATCGCGAGCCACGTGAAGGACGGCGAGGACTACAATGGTATTTGAGCGGCCCGTCAATGGTTCGGTCATAGGTGGCCCGAAGCTCGTCGAGAAACTGAATGCCCAGGTCGCTCTGCTCGGCTTCGTACCACTCCACCGCCGACGCGACGTCAAGGTCGGCTCGCGGCCCGGCGACAAGCCGATACCTAGTCACCGGCGCTTCTTTGCCAATTGATCGAGCACTTCGTGGGCGGGACGAACACGCTCGGGATCCCGGCGGTATTCGTCAAGCCGTTGTTCGGCGAGCTGAATGTGACTCTCCGGAACTGGAATCTCGCCCGGTTTCTCGGCGATGCGATCCCAGAGTGATTGCAGATAGCGAATTTGTTCTTCCTTTGGCAGGTCCCTGAAACCCGGCGGATCGGTTACGGATGTATGCTTCATCAGCTC
>CAYPHP010000969.1:0-1579 GCA_964410045.1 uncultured Acidobacteriota bacterium
GAGTTCCTTCGAGAAGGTCTGTTTGGCGCGTGGCATTCTCGCTACGGGCTTGGTGATGGTCTTAGGCATGACTTTTCCCGCCTTCCGATCATTCTTCTTCTTTGTTCTGTCCAAGTTCATTCGGCGTCCGCCCGGTTCCTCAAAATACACATTCTCCACTTGGCCCCACAGTTCGTCGATCCAACTTTCTGGGCCCTTCCTTGCACTTAGACGGCCACAACGCCCGTTTGCGTTACACCACCCGTATATGGACCTACCGGGTGCTATCGAGTGATCGTGGAGAGTGTGGTTCCCACGGAACGGACAACGCAACCGAGCCGGGAAGGAGCACTAAATCTTTTCCCATCAACAAATACTGTCCCTTCGCCGACCGTTCTGACCTGCTCCAGCGCCAACCGGGGTAATCCGAGGCGGCATAGTACCACAGGTACCACCAAGAAAGCAATTTCCTAATATCGCCGTCCTCCTCACCTGTACCTGCCTCGCCCCCGGTGGGAAGTGTGAAATCCCCCAGAACCTCGGTCCGCAGAGGTGGAATTGTGGGTCTTATTCGTAACGTAGACAAGGAGTTAGCCAGGATGGCCCCGGGACCTCGTTGTGATACTGTTGGCTGAGGTTTAGGTCCGTCTGTCCCCCTGGGAGCTTTGATGATTGCTGCCGGCCGGCTCAGCATTGACACGCACGACCACCAATCCGTCAAGGTTGTCGAGCTTCGCGGCGAGGTGCGACTGGGCAAGGAAGGTAACCTGCTGCGAGCTGAATTGAAGAGGATGCTGGACGAACGCACAGCCTTGGTTCTGATCCTCCGGGGCGTGACGGTGCTGGACTCCTCGGGAATAGGCGTCCTGGTGGAAGCCAAGGCTCACGCCATCTCCGCCGGAATCCCCATGAAGCTCGCGGAACTACCGCTCCACGCCAGCCGCCTCGTGCATCAGCTCAAGCTGGAGACAATACTCGACGTGCACGCCACGGAGGCTGATGCACTCGCCGGATTCGCCGGCGCTAACTAAGGCGCAACTCGCCCCACCATGAATCGATTGCCCGCCCGGTTGGTCCTGACCTTGATTCTCTGCGGCACGTTGCACTGCTCCGCGGGGTTGCGCGCGGGAACCGCGGTTGTGGTGATGACTCCCTCCAGGGGATCCCCAACCTGGGGGGTTCCCGGAAAGGCGACCCAGCCGGCCGAGGCGGCCGACCAACTCGGGGCCCGCGTTCTCTACCTGGAAGGCGAGCAAGGCTTGGGAATCGCCTGGATCGATCTGGATCTTGGCCGGCCGTTCGGCAAAGACGCCACGGACTGGATCCGCGAGCAAGTGGCTGCGCTGGTGTCCGAGGTCTTTGTATCGGCCACCAACACCCACAGCGCACCCGAGGCCGGTGAAAGCTTCGTCGACGGGCGCCCGCCAGGCTGGGAGCGCAACGCTCTGGAAGCCATCGCCGCTGCGATCAGGGATGCGCGGTCGAATGCGGTCCCGGTGCGAACCGGTTTTGGACATGGTCAGGTAGAGCTGGGCTACAACCGCCGGCTGGTGTTTCCCGACGGCCGCGTGAACTTCCTCTCCGATCCGCGGCAGGACAG
>CAYPHP010000970.1:0-1573 GCA_964410045.1 uncultured Acidobacteriota bacterium
ATCGTGATAATTTTCCGCTTCGCCCTCAACGGAGAGACTTCATGCCCCATATTGACGACCTGCTACGTATTGCCATGGAGCGCAAGGCATCCGACTTGCACCTCAAGGTTGGCAACTATCCCCACTGCCGCATCGATGGCGAACTGGTCCCCATCAGCGACCAGCCCCGTATCTCCGCCGAAGACATGCTGAACATGGCCTTCAGCATGATGTCCAACCGGCAGAAGCAGAAGTTCAAAGACTCCTCCGAACTGGATATGGCGTACGGCGTCGCCGGCCTGGGCCGCTTCCGCGTGAACGTCTTCCAGCAGCGCGGCAACGTGGGACTGGTCCTCCGCGTGATCCCGACCAAGATCAAGGCCCTGGAAGAGCTGTACATGCCCAAGATCATTGAGGACATCTGCGAAGCTTCCCGCGGGCTTGTCCTCGTCACCGGTGTGACCGGTTCCGGTAAGTCGACCACGCTCGCCGCCATGCTCGACCGCATCAACTCCACGCGTCCCGAGCACCTGATCACCATCGAAGACCCCATCGAGTTCCTGCACCGCGACAAGAAGGGCTTCGTGAACCAGCGCGAGGTGGAAGTGGATACGCCGTCCTTCGGCTCGGCGCTCCGCGCCAGCCTCCGTCAGGACCCAGACATCATCCTCGTCGGCGAAATGCGTGACCTGGAGACGATCGGCACGGCGCTGCATGCCGCCGAGACCGGCCACTTGGTCTTTTCCACCCTGCACACCCTCGACGCTGTGGAGACCATCAACCGCATCATCTCCGTCTTCCCGCCGCCGGAGCAAAAGCAGGTCCGCCTGCAGCTGGCGACTACGCTGAAAGCCGTCATCTCCCAGCGCCTGGTCAAGCGTGCCGACGGCGCCGGCCGCGTGCCCGCCGTGGAAGTGCTGATCTCGACCGCGTATGTCAAAGAGTGCATCATTACGCCGGAAAAGACCCGTGTCATCCACGAGGCCATCAGCCAGGGCGGCACCCAGTACGGCATGCAGAGCTTCGACCAGTCGCTCTATGACCTCTACCAGCAGGGCTTGATCACCTACGAGACGGCCCTCGAGAACGCGACCAATCCCGACGACTTCAAGCTCAAGGTCCAGGGCATCGGCTCCACCGCCGACGCCGCCCGCGAGCAGATGGACGCCGCCAAGTTCGGGCGCTAGCACACGTCAGATACACCAACGGCGCAGCCATTTGGCTGCGCCGTTTGGTTCCTGCAGAACAACTAGGGACTAAGCTTGTCCCCTAACCTCCGTCCATTTCCTGGTGTTCTCTTCCAGCTTCTTCCAATCCATCGCGTCAAACTTGGCCGCGCCCATCCGCGTGAGCGCCTTCAGCTCCGCAAACAAGACCGGGTCCACGGCCTTGAAATTGAAGCACGACTTGCCCTGCATGCGCTTCTTCAGCGCCGGTGACATCGTCCGTAGCAACTCGGGCGCTGCATACACCGACATCAGGTAGTAGCTCACGTACTGCTTGCCCAACCGCACGCCGCCATAGCACATCGGCTTACCGCGATACACCGGATCATGCGTCTCCAGGTAGAAGAAGATCTCTGCGTACATCTTCT
>CAYPHP010000971.1:0-1572 GCA_964410045.1 uncultured Acidobacteriota bacterium
AAGCTTGGCGCGGGAAACGCCGGCCTTGTTGCTGAACCAATCGTTGGCGCTGGTCACCGTGTTGCGATGGTATTCGTAGAGCGAGCCGTGGAAGGCGTTGGTCCCGCTCTTGGTCACCAAGGCAATCTGGGCCCCGGATGAGCGGCCCTGATCGGCGTTGGCGTTGGTGGTAGTGACGCGGAATTCCTGGAGCGAATCGGGCGTGACCCGCAGCACGCTGAAGAAGGTCTGGCCGGAGCGGTTGTCTCCGCCGAACTGGTCCTGGTCATTGACGTCCACGCCGTCCAGGGTGACGTTGGCCTGGTCGAAGCGTCCGCCGTTCACCGAACCGCCCTGGGTGTTGGCCATGCCGGCGATAGCCGGGGTGACTCCGGGTTGCAGGGAAAGCAGTCCGACCACGTTGCGAGCGCTCAGCGGCAGGTCGCGGACCTGCACCGAGTTGAAGGCGTTGCCGATGGTGGCGTCAAACGTGTTGATGGTCGCGGCAGCGGCGGTGACCACCACGGTCTCCGTCACCGTGCCGACGTCGAACTTCAGGTCGAACCGCGAAGCGGTGTTCACCAAGACTTCCACGTTCTCCAGCACCACGGTCTTGAACCCCTGCTTCTCGGCCTTCAGCGTGTACACCCCGGGGACCGCCTGCGGGAAAACGTAGACTCCGGAGTTGTCCGTTGTGGCGTTGCGCGAAGCGCCGGTCGCCTTATTGGTCACGGTCAAGACGGCGCCCGGAACCACTGCGCCCGATTGATCCAGGACCGTACCGGTGATGCTGGTGCTGGTTTGCGCCAGCAGGCATCCGCTCAAGATCAACAAGAATCCCAGCATCCTGCAAATCGACAGCCGTAACGTAGCCTTCATGCCCTTCCTCCCCTTTGGTAGCCGTGTTGTAGGACTCATGTCCATGCCCCCGAACCCAAGCTTGTGCGCTGCTGTCAACGCCTTCGTACGGCCGCAGACACAAAAGCACGATTGTCGAACCTTTTCGTTCCAAACCCCTGTCTGTCGGTGGTGGAAATGATCTGACCGCGTCAACTCTTGTCACCCACCACCCGAGTGGGATGGTTATAGTTCGCGTGTCAAGGAGCTGTCAAAAAGAATCGTTCGTGAATGTCGGGCGGAGTACACAAAATCTTTGTAATGAACGGCACATATTTTCGTCACCAAAAGAAAAAGGGCCGGTCCCGCATGGCGGGACCGGCCCAAAAAGCTGCTGCGTTAGAACTCGTAACGCAGTGCGATCTGCATCTGGCGCGGGTCACCGCGTGTGTCTGTGAAGTTCCCCCAGGTGGCGCTGCTTGCGCGGCCAATATCCAGACCGCTGAAGCGGACCTGGTTGAAGATGTTGAAAATCTCCCAGCGGAACTGAAGGTTGTGGCTTTCGGCGTACGGCATCTGGAACTTCTTGGCGAACGCAAAGTCCCAATTGGCGCGGCCGGTTTCACGGACCGTGTTGCGGCTGCCGGATTGGCCCGGCAAAGTGAAGGCCCACTCCGCAAGGGTCTGGGCCGGATTGGGCCAGAGGTTCGGACCGCCGGCGGGACCGTTCTTGGTGATGTTCTGCGGCGTCGTGGC
>CAYPHP010000972.1:0-1571 GCA_964410045.1 uncultured Acidobacteriota bacterium
GCATCAGCTTCCCAAGCTGAGGGTCGCGGGTTCGAACCCCGTTTCCCGCTCCATTTGGAAGTCAGGCTGAAGGCTCGAGTTAGAGTCTTAGCCCCCTTTATGCCGCGTGGCCGTAACCTCAACCGGAGTGTGTGCGTTGCACGCTTGCGCAGAGCAACGGTCGCAACGATGCTACATGAAGTCTCTGCGAAGCGTGGAACCTCCTCCCAGCGATCGCCCTAAGTGCGGCTCGACAAACCGAGCGGGCGCTAGCGACCAATTATTGACCGAGCCTATCCGCCCAACCAGAGTTCGTCACGCGGATTCAGTGCGCAACGGCGTCTTTGATCGCGCCCAGGCTGTGTTCGAGGATGTTGCCGGTTGACTCTCACGGGAAACGTCAGTCTATAGTGACGGCCAGATTCACGCTGCACAGACTCAGGCCGATGCGCATCGCAAGGAGGATTTTCCCATGAGCCAGAAGATATCACGGCGCAGGTTTCTTGCGAGCGCAACGGCGGCCGCCACCGCACCGCTACTCCTTCCCGCTTGCGCACACGTCCGAAGGACTTCCGTCGCGCCATCGGAACGCATTACCGTCGCGGGAATCGGGCTCCGAAGCCGGGGCTTCCACGATCTTCAGTGGCTGATGAGCAAAGAGGATGTGCAATTCGTGGCCATCTGCGACGTGCAGAAGCGGGAACGGGACCGGATCAAGGCCCACGTTGACGAAGCATACGGGAACTCGGACTGTGACCAGTACGCCGACATGCGCGAGATGCTGGAGCGCGACGACATCGACGCGGTGCTCATCGCTACCGGCGATCGCTGGCACGCGCCGGCGTCCATCCTGGCGATGCGCGCCGGGAAAGACGTCTACACGGAGAAGCCGTCCTGCATGACCGTCGAAGAGGGCCGCGCCGTCGTGGAGACGGCGAAGAAACACGGCCGCATCTACCAGACCGGCACGCAGCGCCTCAGCGAAGAGCATCACGCGTTCTGCTACGAGATGGTCCAGTCGGGGCGTATGGGCGAGGTGCACGCCGCCTACGCCCACATCGCGCCGTGGGATGCCGCCAAGATGAAGCGAAACGTGCTCGCGGGACAGGAACAACCCCCGAAAGATATCGTCGATTGGGATGCTTGGCTGGGCCCGTGTCCCTGGCGTCCCTACAACGAGAAATACGTGAACGGCGAGTGGCGTGGCGATTACGACTTTCACACGAGTTGCATCGGTGAATGGGGCGCGCACACGTTTGCCCAGGCCCAATACGGGTTGGGGCTGGAGGACACATCGCCGGTGAAGTACGCCTATGTCGACAACGACTCGGGTGACGGCATGGTGTGCACGTTTGCCAACGGAAAGAAGCTGATTCTCTCCCGCGGCGATAAGCACTGGCACGGATCCTGTGGTGAACGATTCGTGAGCGAGCGTGGGTGGGTTGGCGCGGCGGACAGCTACACCCGGGCCGAAGCGTCGTCGCCCGAATTGCTGGAAAACTACGGTCAGGTGATCAAGGAGTACGTCGAGAGGACGGGCCGCTCGCTCGACCACATGCAGGATTTCCTGGATTGCGTGCGGTCGCGCAAAC
>CAYPHP010000973.1:0-401 GCA_964410045.1 uncultured Acidobacteriota bacterium
AGGTGAGCGGGATACGTGCAGGTCGCGTGTTAGACTCTGCGTCCGTGGACGGAGAATTGGTCGAAAGCAAGTATGGCCGAAGTCGATATCCAGCATCCGAAAGACCAGCGAACTCACGCGCTTATTGGCGCGGCCATGGAAGTCCACCGGCGGCTCGGATGCGGTTTTCTCGAAGCGGTGTACCAGGAAGCACTCACGATTGAGTTTGAAGAGAAGGGCATTCCGTTCGAGCGAGAAGTGGAATTGGCGCTTTCCTATCGAGGCAAACGGCTCAAGACGGAATACCGGGCCGACTTTATTTGTTTTGGCGCCGTAATTGTGGAAGTCAAAGCCCTGGCGCGCCTGGGGAGCGCGGAAGAGGCGCAGGTTATCAATTACCTGAAAGCAACGGGAAAGGAAGT
>CAYPHP010000973.1:411-1564 GCA_964410045.1 uncultured Acidobacteriota bacterium
TTGGTCTGCTCTTGAATTTCGGGGCGGCATCCTTGGAATACAAGCGGTTCGCCTCAAGCCAATCTGCGAAATCTGCGTAATTTGCGGATTCCGCCTTTCGATCTTTCTTATGACGCTGCAAGGGACGATGATGCGGTATCCGCTGACGCTGACGCCGATTCTCGAGCGGGCGGGGAAGCTGTTTCCGCGGGTGGAGATTGTCTCGCGGATGCCGGACCGCTCGCTCGACCGCACCAACTACGGCGAGTTCTACCAGCGCGCCCGGCGGCTGGCCGAAGCCCTGCAACGCGCGGGACTGAAGCGCGGCGACCGCGTGGCCACGCTGATGTGGAACCACGCGCAGCACCTCGAGACGTATTTCGGCGTGCCGATGGCGGGCGGCATCCTGCACACACTGAATCTGCGGCTGGCGGCGCCCGAGCTGCATTACATCGTAAACCACGCCGAAGACCGCTTCCTCATCGTGGACGACGTGCTGCTGCCGCTGTGCGAAAAACTGGGACAGACCAAGATCGAGCGCATCTTTGTGGTGCGCCGCGACACGCGTCCGGAAGCGCCGCCGATCCCCGCGCGGTATGAAAACTACGAAGACCTGCTGGCCACCGCCACCGGAAACTTCGAGTATCTGCAATTTGACGAAAACGAAGCTGCGGCGATGTGCTACACCAGCGGCACCACAGGCACTCCGAAGGGCGTGCTCTATTCCCACCGCGCGCTGGTGATTCATTCCTTCGGGATTTCGCTCGCGGATGCTTTTGGCCTGGGGCAGCGTGACGTCGCACTTCCGGTGGTGCCCATGTTCCACGCCAACGCGTGGGGCCTGCCGTATGCGTGCACCATGCTGGGCACGAAGCAGGTGTTTCCCGGGCAATATCTCGATGCGGAAAGCATCCTCGAGCTGTACGAAAAAGAGAAGGTCACCTACTCGGCGGGCGTGCCCACCGTGTGGATGGGCATTCTCGAAGCGCTCGAGAAAAATCCGGGCAAATGGAAATTGCAGCCGAACATGCGCATGACGTGCGGCGGCGCGGCCGCTCCGGAAGCGATGATCCGGCGATACGACCAACTGGGGCTGAGCGTGCGGCATTCCTGGGGCATGACGGAGATGACTCCCGCGGGCACCACCAGCAAAATCAAGAGCACCATGGCGGAC
>CAYPHP010000974.1:0-1562 GCA_964410045.1 uncultured Acidobacteriota bacterium
TCGAGATCACCCGGTGCTTGGCGGCGTCGTACGCGCCGTTGTTCACGCCCAGGACCAGCGTGACATCCTCGCCCTAGGCGGGGGCCGAGATGATCACCTTCTTTACGCCGTCGCGGAGGTGCACTTTGGCCTTCTCCGCGTCGGTGAACAGGCCCGTGGATTCCACCACAATTTCCGCGCCTACCGCTCCCCACGGGATCTTCGCCGGGTCCTTTTCCGCGAACACCTTCATTTCATCGCCGTCCACCACGATGGTGTCGGCGGTGTGGGAAATCGACTGTTTCAGATTGCCGAGAACCGAATCGTATTTCAGCAGGTGGGCCAGGGTCTTGGCGTCGGTGATGTCGTTCACCGCCACGAAATCGATCTCGGAATCGCCCAGGGCGGTGCGCACAAGGTTCCGCCCGATACGGCCGAAGCCGTTAATGCCAACTTTGATCGCCATTGAGGGATCCTCCAGGAGTTGTGAAAACCGCGCCCTGACTGCGGGGGAGGGCGCGCACCATTGCAAAGAATCTATCGTAACAGAGCGGATGGAAACTACCGGCCGGGGAACACCGGGTCTTGCTTCGATTTGGGATCATTCAGGGATTCCTGGGACGTATCCGGCGGATCGCCTACCCTGGGGACCTTGGTGGCCGGGACGCCCGGGAGATATTCACGGGCCTCCACCACCTCGTCGTTCTCAAAGGTCACCAGGAGGATCTTGGAGGGGACCGAGCCGTACACCCAGGTCTCCTGCTCGATGCGTCCTTTCTTCTCGCGAATCTTGTTCTCGGGCTTGCCCTTGGCGGCAATCACCTGCTCGCGCGTCATGCCCGCGACGATGGTGTGATTCTTCACCGCTTCCTGGATCTCGGGGGGCCAGGACTCGGTGCTGATGAGGCTGGCGGAACGCTGGTTGAAGTCCAGGACGGGCGCCAGATACTCCTTGGCCTGCTCCACCGTCATGTCTGGAACCTGCCCGTCAAAAACCAACTCGATATACGAGCCGCCGGGCGCCTCGGAGCCGTCTTGGCGGATGGGCACCGTGGACCCGCTGCCGCCCATACCCACCTCGATCCGCTCGAACCAGCGCCGCTTCTTCTTGCCGCCACCGTTCAACTCCACCTGGATGGAACTGCGTTTGAAGTTCAGACGGGTGATCTGGGCCACCTCGCCCTGGCGGATGGCGGGGCCCTGGTTGGCGAGTTGAACCTCGGCCGAGCGTTCGTCCACTTCGCCGGTGACGGCCTTGAGCTGGATCCCCTCGGTACCGCGGGGAAGAGCGTGTTTGGTGACGGCGTACTCCGCGAGCAAAGCGCGGATAATCCACACGCGGGATTGAGGCTGCAGGGGCTTGGTTTGCGCGCACAGGAGCGAACCGGCGGCGAGAGCCGCAACGGCTACGGCGCGGAGGAACCTACCGGGCATGGTCCTCGTTCCTTCCCCCTGGAATTAATACTACAACAAGGATCGTAGCCGCAACAATCACGACCGTAGCCACGATACTGGCCTCGGGTCCGTAAGATCCTCCACTGAGCCACACGGGCCCGGCAGGCTCGGCCCGCTGGGGCATTCCG
>CAYPHP010000975.1:0-1557 GCA_964410045.1 uncultured Acidobacteriota bacterium
GAACGTTCTCGCTGGCTCCCCGCGTTGATCATCGAGTTGTGTGGGATTGAATCCTGGGGAGCGTGTGTTTGGGCATATTCAGGCAGCCGGCCGGATTTGATCCATTCGAGGGTTTGATGCAGGCGTCGTTCCGATGTATGCAATCGCTTCAAGGTCCGTTGGGCGTTTCGGGCGAGCGTGTCTGCAAAACCAGGGTCGCGCAGCACCCGGTCGATGTGACCGGCGAGTTCATCGGGCGAATCCGGAGAAAAAAGCAAAATATCTTTGCCTTCTTCGAAGAGTGCTAAGTTCCGTGGATGGTCAGGAATGCGCCAGGAAATGACCGGACGGCCTGCGGCTATCCCTTCAAAGACGCGTCCTCCATAGAACTGTGCAAGGCTGGGAAGATTGACGAACGCGGCCCAGCGCGGCAGCCCCGCCATCCACTCGGTAAATTCTCCCAGGCGAATTCTTCTGAGCGTCTCCACATATTGCATGATCCCGGCTTCACCAATGGAGCCGTGTTTCAGGCGGAGTGCGGCCTGTTGCTGTAGCTGGTCAAACAGACGGTGATACTCGGTTGGCGGGCCGGCCTGGGGGAAGACCAGCTTGGAACGCAAGATAGGGTTGTGCATCCATCGTTCACGCGCCCCGTAGGGCGTCCCGTGAAAGACGGCGTGCGGCTCCGTCGGCGGCGTCGACGAGGCGGCGATGAAGCGTTCAGGGACCATGGTTGGCCACCAAAGCGCCTTGGTGGCGCCCCGGTCATTGAGGTCGGCAGCGTCTCTCTCATCGGGAGCGAGCACATGCGTCATGTAGCGGATTTGTGCTTCTACATGGGCCTGACGGAGTTTCAGGTGCGGCGCCCATTCGTATGTCGCCTGATCGTAGCGGAGCGACTCCATGAGAATGCCGACGCGAGTCGGCGCCAGTTCGGCGATCCACTCCAGAGTTCCGGGATCCAGTTGAGCATGAACGAGCCACACCCATACCTGATCGAAAGTGCGGCCCTTCAGAATCCGTCGCGCATGGGAGACCCACGAATGCGGCGAGGCGCAGGGAGTGTCAGAGATAACGGGGACCGTCATGCAGTCGATACCGGATGCAGCCAGTCCTTCCTGAACGGCAAAGCTTGCGGTATAGGTCCATGGGCGCGCGATTGCCCATGTGGGAAATTCCAACTGAAGCAGCAATGCGGTGGGACGTGCCGATGATGTCATTGCAATATGCTCTAGGTTGACGGCACTCCCTACCCGTTTGGATGACGAGGGTCTCCAAAGTGTCCTGCCGGCGCAGCAACGTGGCGCGCTGGAGATTGAATTTGAATCAAGGGCGCCGAAGTCATGGTGGAAATTGCTTGCCCGCCCGCCTGCGGGATCGGCATCGCGGAGGCCAGCTCGGGTCCCTGTACGCTGCTGAATCCGCCGTCGCCGAGGCTGACCAAGTGCTCCCCGATCTGTTTCCCCGATCGCTTAAACAGCTTCTGAGAAAGCAGGCGCGCGACGCGAATCAGCATGAGCGTTCCGCCGATAACCCCATGCTTCTGCAGCATGGGAATCCAGCGCCACGGGGCCGAGT
>CAYPHP010000976.1:0-1556 GCA_964410045.1 uncultured Acidobacteriota bacterium
GTTGGCATTGATCGTCGTGCCCGAGGAAATGGCGACTCCCGACGGCACATCCCAGTTCTGCACGTTGAACACGTTGAACGCCTCAAACCGCAACTGCAACGACCATCCTTCGCGCGGCAAGGGGATGCTCTTGAACATGGAGTAATCCATGTTGAAGACATGATCGCCGCGGAAGGCGTTGCGGCCGAGGTTGCCAAACGCCCCCGACGGGCTGGCGAAGGCGCAGGGATTGAACCAGGTCGCTGAGGTGTGCACCTTGTCCGCAGCGCGCCCGCCGGCCGAGATGGTCCGCGCGCAAGCCGGATCGGGATTGCTGGGCACCGGACCAGCCGTGAACGGATCGGAAATGATATTGGGTCGCAGGTAGGTGCCGACATTCGGAGCGCTGCCGCGGAGGTTGGCCAAGTCCGCCGTCACCTGCAAGTTGTAAGGCTGGCCCGAGCGCGCTTGCAGAATGTAGTTGGCCTGCCAGCCGCCGAAGATCCACGAGGCCGGCCCGCTGGTCAGCCAGCGTTTTCCACGCCCGAAAGGAAACTCGTAGACAGTGGCCCACGAGAGGAAGTGAGTGATGTCGTATCCGGAGACGCCGCGCGCGGTCGACTTGTCGTAGAAGTTCTGCACGGTGGAACCGCCGCCCGGACCGTTCTCCACGTTGAAGTAGCCGCTGCTGACGTCGGTGGATTTTCCGTAGGTGTAGGAGACCAGGGAATGCAGGCCGTTCGAAAACCGCCGCTTCAACGAAGTTTCCAGCGCATGATAGGCGGCATAGCCAGTGCTTTGGGAATAGGTGATGTTGGCATTCACCCAAGGCATGGCCCGGAAGCCGTCCACGGTCGCGGCCGGAGTTCCCGCCGGTGACGCTCGGTTGGCGGCGTTGGCCAATCCGGTATACGCCAGGCGTCCGCTGGCGCTGCCGACGTAAGCCGCGGATAACGTCATGTTCCAGGGCAGCTCCCGCTGGATCTCCACGTTCCACTGCTGCGAGTAGCCGTCCTTGAACTGGGGATCGTCGCCAAACGTGTTGGTGGGATTCCAGGGCGTTGTGGTCGGCAGCGGAGTCGGGAAGCGACCCTGGATGTCGGTGATCAACTGTTGCGAGCCGGTGTTGAACGCCGCAAACGCGTTCACGTTCCCGGCGAAAGCGGTGGTGCTGGGCCAAACCGCCAATTCCAGATCGTTCTGCGCGTACTGGCTGCGCGCCGGGACGGCGTCCCAATAGAGTCCGTAGCCGCCGCGAAGCACAGTCTTGCGATTGAGCTGCCAGGCCACCCCGACTCGCGGACCCCAATTGTCTTTCACCGGGGGAGGCGCGAAGAAGGACTTGCCGGCCAGGATCACGTCGTTGAAGTGGGCGTCGCTGCGGAAAGCGTCCGGAATGCAGGGCGACTTCTGGGCCACGCTGCACAGCGGCGGCATCTCTTTCGCTCCGATGATCCACTTCTTGTTGGGAATATCGAGCGCGTTCCAGAGCCGCCCGTCGAGCGTTTGCGGCTGGGTCAGGTAGTCGTAGCGCAGACCGAAGCTGAGAGTCAGGCCGGGGCGCACTCTCCATTCAT
>CAYPHP010000977.1:0-1554 GCA_964410045.1 uncultured Acidobacteriota bacterium
CCGTCATCAGCGTCTGATAGCTGCGGCCCATGGAACCGCCCAGGGGAAGGTTGGTCACCTGCTGGGAGGTCACGGTTACATTGACGTCGGCCCGGTCGGTTTGCAGCGCCGTCGCGGCTGCCTTCACTTCCACCACCTCGGCCACCTGCCCGACCGGCAGGGTGGCGTCGAAGCGGCGGATCATGTTCACCTCCACCGGCGTCGCGTCCTGGGCCACGCTGCGGAAGCCCGCCGCCGATATGGTGATCTTGTAGGTCCCGGGCAACAGATTGGTGAACAGATAGACGCCCCGTTCATCACTGGTCGCCGAGCGAAGCACGCCGGTGCCCGTATTCAGCGCCTCCACTTTGGCTCCAGGAATCACGGCCCCACTGGGATCGGTGACGATCCCGGTGAGCGTGCCATAGAGGACTTGTCCGAAGCACACCCCGGCCACGAGCAGCAACACCATGGCCAGGAAGATTGTGGTTTGATTTTGGCTATTCATCACCCTGCCTCCCACCAAGCAGTGGCGGTCAAGCCAGTTCGTTGCAACCCCGAACTATAGATTACTCAACCCGGGGCTAATGTCAAGCCGAAATCGGAGGGCTAGACTGGATCATCGCTCTCTAAGGCTGATCCGGACGCGTTGATGAAGATCGCGCCGTCTTCGACGGCTAGCGCGAGGCCCGCGCCTTTCGCGGCTTCCTGCAACGCTGCCTGAAGCATGACCACAGGGTCGGGGCTCACGTCGAGACGGCGCATGAGACCCTCTCCTTTGTTGGCGCCCACCGACAGGACAATCTTCAAGCCGCGGCGTTTGCATTTCACCGCCCTGCCGTCTTCCAGCTTCACGTTCATGGGCTTGATGTAGGCGTCCACGTACAGCACGCCGACCCCCGACTTGTCGCCGGTGTGCGCCGGAAGCTTTTCCACGGCGGCCGCGTTCACATCGCAGAGTTTGATTTTCATTCCTACCAGGTCGCTTTCGCTTCCAGCTCCGCAGCCACCGCCTCAGCTACTTCCTGGGCCGAGCCGTCACGCTCTTCTTCCTCGCTCCACCGCCACTGCGCCAGGTAATCGTCGGACTGCTGCAGACCGCGCTGCACGGCCAGCCGGTCGATCTGCTCGAGAAACTTCGGCGGCAGCGCCAGGGTCACGTCTTCGGCGTCGTCTTCAGCCCTTACTTGCGACGGAATCTCCTGCCAGTAGAGGATCTTGTATGTGGCCATCTTTTTCCAACTCCCGTGCCAGGCGGAGGAACAGGTCTACCGCCGCGGAGGCGTTCGCGCCATAGCCGTCGGCGCCGATCTCGTCGGCAAACATCTGGCTGATCGGCGCGCCGCCTACCGCCATCTTGATTCCGCCCCGCCCGGCCGCCTGAAACCCGTCAATCACGGTCTTCATGTAAGTCATCGTGGTCGTCAGCAGCGCGCTCATCCCGATGATTGTGGGATGGCACTTGTCCGCGGCGGCCATGAATTTCTCCAGACTCTGGTCCACACCAATGTCGTGGACCTCGAACCCTGCGCCCTCGGCCATCATCAGGACCAGGTTCTTGCCGATGTCGTGAAG
>CAYPHP010000978.1:0-1552 GCA_964410045.1 uncultured Acidobacteriota bacterium
GCGCTGCGGATGGATCGCGCCGTCGAGGAAAACGATGCGCGGATGCCTCCCTCCGGGATAAGGCAATACCAGCAGGGGCGCGCCGAGTTTCCGTGGCGGTCGATTCTCTGGTGAGATGTCAAAACGTCGCAAAGCCTCCGTGATCTCCGCTTCCGCCATGCCTGTCGCGGCCCGGACCTCCGCCGGGGTAAAGCGATGATGCCAGACCATGTTCTGAAGCCAGTAGCGCAGCTCCGCGTCAGTGTCCGGTCGGCGCGTGTTGACCAGGCCATCGTCCGTACCCGCGGGCGCCGCGGAACCCGGAGATCCTGCCAAAACGAAGGAGAGGATCAAAAGGACGAAAAGACGAAGCCTTGGATCGGTGGTCATGCCTCCACTACTCCCACTCTCGCCCTGGCAGTCAAGCGGGAAGACCTGGGCTGGCAAAACCAATCAGTCGTGGAGCACGGTCTCTTATCCGGGTGGGCGGCGCGGAAGGCCGGTTGGGAACCGGCGCTCCCTTGCCGTCAATGAAGCGGACGGGCGCGATTCGACTCATCGACTCGCTTTAAAAAGTGTGTACACTTCTCTCAATGCAACGGCCCGTTACAACACGCACTCTCTGGCATTTGGATGGTACGCCATTGGCCGACATCTCACGCAACCGAGCCGGCGGAGGATGTTCCGCACAATGACAACATCGGACGCTCCTCGCCGGACAATGGTGAGAACACTCGCGCGTATTCGAGAATCCAATGAGCTTCTTTCAAAACTCCGGAGCAGCCGACGTGAGTCAGCTCAAACATTCGGAAAGTCAGAGCGAACTCACGTTCGCTGCTACAGTTTTGAAAGAGCCTCCAGTGAGTGAATCTTTGGAAGGAAACTTTCCCGTGAATCAAGTTTCGGAACACGAGCACCCTGACGCGCGAAGGCTTTCAACAAGTCCTGGCGGCTCCTGCGGTGACATCGCATTCACGCTCATCGAACTCCTCGTCGTCATAGCCATTGTTGCCACGCTCGCCGGACTACTCCTGCCCGCTCTAGGCCGGGCCAAAAAGCGCAGCCATCAGGCGGCGTGCCTGGCGAATCTGCGTCAGATCGGAATCGGCTTCAGCATGTACGTGGACGACTACGAGCAACGATTTCCCGATCGGCGTGATTTGAAAACCAATCTCTTCGGTGGTTACCGCCCGTGGACGAGCTGGCCTCCCTCGGACCCTCGCTCCGGCTGGGCGGCGGTGGCTCTGCAAAGCTATCTACCCGGCGCGGATCTCTGGTCATGCCGCGCGAGTCTGGCGCAACCGTTTCTGACCGCCACACAGTGCGTGCAGTCCATCTCCACCCTTTCGAATGCCCCCTTCGCGCGGTACTGGCTGTGGCGCTTCGACCGCGCCGAGGCCGAGGTCACGCTCGACAACTTCTGGGGCAAGAGTGAATCGCAGATCGTGGGTGACCTCCAAACCGCGTCGAACACTGTGATCGGCATCCCTTCCGGAGCGGCGGAGGTCGAACTGGCCGTGGATCCCTATTTCCCCGCCCCCATCCCGACCGTCGCCGAGAGTCTGCGAGGCCG
>CAYPHP010000979.1:0-1548 GCA_964410045.1 uncultured Acidobacteriota bacterium
AACGCGGCCGGCTCGGGCGCACCGAGCAGCGGCGGTGTGTCGAAGATCAGGATTCGGTCTTTGTACCGCGTGGCCAGTTCGTCGATCATCTGCTCCATCGCAGCACTTGCGAGCAGTTCTGTGGCGTGTCGCCGCGACTCACCCCACCAAGCTAGCGACGCGAGGCAGGCGCGGCACTCCGCAAAGCAAACAAGAGGTCTACGTAGCTCTTCTCGATCTCGGCCAGCCCCGCCACGCGCGAACCCGCCACCGGCCGCACCAACATCAGCTCGTTCGGCGCGTGCGCGCCGGTGCCATAGCCAAGTCCGCTGAACAACAAGGGCAGCCCAAGTCGCTCGGTGAACTGGTAGAACGGCGCGCTGCCCGCCAGGCGCGGCGCGAGCGTCGGCGTGATGCCGTACTTCCGGTACACCGAGAGCGCGGCCTGGATGATCGGCGCCTCTACTGACATCTGCGCGGCCGGATAGCCCGAGAGCTGCCGCACGATGATGTCGCCAAACCCGTTGACCTGGAGATGACGCCGGATGCGCGCCAGTGCAGAATCCGGCGAGAGCCCGTACGGAAGCCGCGAATCCACCTTGGCCACGGCACGGTGCGGCAGGATCGTCTTCACACCCTCGCCCGCATAGCCCGACGAGATGCCATTGATGTTGAGCGTCGGATGATAGAACTGGCGCACCAGCACGTCGCGACCGCTCAGCCCATCGATGTAGCGCTCCACGCCGAGCGAGGCTCGAAACCGCTACGTGGGTAGCCGGCCACAGCGCATCGCGCATCTCGGCCTTCGACACCACCCGTGGCCGCTGGGCTAGCAGCAGCTCGAGGAGCTGGAAGGCCTTGGGTGAGAGGTGGACCGCCAGGCCGGCCCGCGACAGCCGACGCGCGGCCGAGTCGAGGACGCACTCACCGATTCGGATCCCCAAGGAACATCCACCCCCAGAACTTCTTCATGACTTGCGAAGAAGCCCCGAACCACCTTGACATCCGGGAATACGATACTTGGAACCAGATTCTATCCCTGTCCGGTCAAGGGTGCCGAACCGGACCGAGCGCAGGAGGCGCGCGATGCGCAAGATCACTCCGGCTGTGGGGTTCCTGGTGGGCGCGCTGCTGCTGGCAGTGCCTGAGCTATCGGCCTGCGGCGACAAGTTCCTCGTGATCGGGCGGGGCGTGCGCTCGCAGCGGACGCGGGGGGCGGTGCAGCATGCCGCGATCCTGGCCTACCAGGACAGTGCGGGGCGGCTGCAGGCGGCGATGAGGGAGCCGCACCTCGAGAAGGACCTGCGGATGGCTGGCCATACGCTTCGGCCGATCGCTTCCGCGGCCGAGCTGCGGGAGGCGCTGCGCTCGGGGCGCTACGACATCGTGCTCGCGGACATCTCGGAGATCGGCGGGCTCGAGAGGGAGCTCACCGGCGCTCCGGGCCGGCCGTTCCTGCTGCCGATGATCTACAACGCGACGGGGGAGGAGCTGGCCGAGGCGCAGGCTCAATACGAGTGTGTGATGAAGTCGCCGAGCACCCGGAAGGACTACCTGGCGGTGATCGAC
>CAYPHP010000980.1:0-1546 GCA_964410045.1 uncultured Acidobacteriota bacterium
TCGACAGCCCTGGGGCGTGGACGCTCAGGTCAGCTTCCGGCCACGGGACAACCTGGGGTGGGCTCCCCTCCCGGCTCGGTGCTCTCCGTGCCCTCGGTGGCGGAACCCACCTTGGATGGTCGCTCACGTCCACGAACCGCGATACGGCGGATCGATGAAGCGATTCGCTGCTTCGGAGTTGGTCACGCGCATGGCCGCGGTGTCCCACTTGAAGACCTCGTTGGGCAGGCGCTGAGCCAGGCAGCCGAGCAGGAACGCCTCCGTGGCGGCGCTCTGCGACGGGAAATCCGCGGGACCGGTCGGCGCGCCCTTGCACGCCGCCAGCCACAGGTCGATGGCTGTGTCGCGAGGCGGTTGTTGCTCGGCGGCGGGCTCGCGCGGCGGCGGCGAATACTTCGCCGACTCCGGGTAAACGCGCGGGGTTTGCCCGTTGAAGCCGCCCAATAGAATCCCCTTGTCGCCGACGTACATCACGCCTTCGCCGCGGCGGCGGAACAGTCGTTGGTCTTCATCCCTCAATCCCGCCGGACGCTTAGGCATCATCCCCCCGTCGTACCACGAGAGGCGGAGCGGCTGGCCCTGGCGCACGAAATCCAAATGCACCATGGAAGCCTGGGGATAAGTTTCTTCATACGTATCGCTCGACGAAGCCTCCACGGCCACCGGCGGCGAAAGGCCCAGAATCTTGAACAACCCGGCGAAGCTGTAGCAGCCCATGTCGCCGAAGGAGCCGCATCCACAGTCGAACCAGCCGCGCCAGACGAAGGGCAGATAGGCGCTGTGATACGGACGCTCCGGCGCCGGACCCAGCCAGAGGTCCCAGTCGAGACCGTCGGGGACCGGCATCGCCGCCGTCGGCCGCTCGACTCCCTGCGGCCAATACGGCCGGCTGGACCAGTTGTGGATTTCCATGACTCGCCCAATCGCTCCGTCGGCCAGCCACGCGGAAATCAGCTTGGTCGGCTCGCTGGTGGGATTGTTGACGACCACTGACGTGGCGACGCCCATTTCCTTCGCCACTGCCGCGACGCGGCGGGCCTCGGCCACGGTATGCGTCATCGGCTTCTGGCAGAGCACATGTTTGCGCTTGCGCATCGCCGCCAGGGTGATCGGAGCGTGCCAGTGGTCGGGAGTGGCGACGTATACGGCGTCGAGATCTCTTTCCTTCTCGAGTAGCTCGCGGAAATCCCGATACGCCGTACAGCCTTTGTAGGAGCCGGACTCGCTGCGTGATCCGTAGTAAGCCTCCACCAGACGCTTGGCCGGATCCCGTCCGCCCATGCCCAGGCTGGTGCGGAAGTTGTGGGTCAGGTTCACCATTCCGGGCGAGGCCAGATCTTCACCCCAGTTTTCGTGACCCGGTCCGAGCAGACGACGCGCGGACGTCAGCAGGGCGTTCGCGCCGTACTCGGCGTAATCCTTGCTGGAACGGTTGCAGTCGCATACCGCGACTACCTGGACGTCCTGGCGCGCCAACAGGTCCATGGTCACGGCCATGCCTTGGCGGCCCATGCCGATGGCAGCCAGCGTGACGCGATCACTGGGC
>CAYPHP010000981.1:0-1538 GCA_964410045.1 uncultured Acidobacteriota bacterium
CCGTCGATCAGGGAGATGACTCCCGCCACCGGGCTGGTGTTGGTCAGGAAGAAGACCGCCGCGGCGCACGCCAGGCTCACGAGTTGACCCGGGCTGTAGCGCATCTCCATGAGCAAGGTGTACGTGAGGCTGGCGGCGGTGATCGCAGTGGCGATGTTAGCCAGGTTGAACAGCAACTGAACCAGCGTCACGCGGGTCTTGGCGCGCCAGAAGCATTGCAGCGTGGTCGCCGCCAGCCCCATCACCAGGGTTTGAGCGTAGGTAAGGTCGATGATGCCGATCAGGATAAAAAGGAAGTTCACCGACATCGTGCCGTGGATGCCGGGCAACCAGACCTTCAGACTGGAGGCCAGCAGGGCCACAGCCAGATAGCTCACGAACCGTGGCAGGTTCTCCCACGTCCAGTGAGTGAAGGCCAAGTAGGTGAAGATCGCCCCCACAGTGATCGTGAGTGTCAGGTAGGCCCGGAAGATGAGGGGCTGGATCTTCATAATCCTCGGGTTAGTGCAGCGCAAGCCCCTCACCAATCGGTCCGAACCCACCTCAAGGCCTTAGTGCCCTTGCGCTTACGGGAGATCGGCCGGCCGGGCGGCGCTGGAACCCGCCGGGAAAATGTAACGGATTGTTTCAAAACTGAACTACCTGGGTGTACTTCGTCCGGGCTAACCCGAAGTCCCCAACTCGCCCCGGGGGAGCGGTTCTGTACCAAACTGTAACCATACCCTGCCTATTGAGCATCCGTTGACCAAGCGAAAAAGCCAGCAGGATCTTTGTTTTTCAGCAGATTGCGGACAGTGGCGACAATCGTGCGCCGGAAGAACTACCATGAACGGAAGCGCAATGCGCAGATCGCGGCGAGTTCCATTGGCCCGGCCGGTGGAGATCCTCCGCCATGCGGATCTCGGCTACCCCCTCCTGGGCTTTCCGGCGGTCCTTCCGGCCCGGACCCGGGTGGTGAATTGCCACGGTGTCGGAGTCGCCCTCGACAAACCGCTGGAATTCGGCGAGCAGTTGCTGGTACGCGATCCCGCGCTGGCGCTCTCCGTCTGGTGTCACGTCGCCTGGCTGGGCGAGTCGCAGGAATCCGGAATCTACGAAGTCGGCCTGGAGTTCATGAAACCGGGCGCCTACTGGAATCCCGCGGAGTTTCCGTCCGATTGGACTCCCTACCTGATTCGTTCGGAGCAATCTCCGTTGGACGCGGTGACCCGGGGCTTGCGCAAAATCAGGGCGTGGATGATCTCGGCGGCCCAACGCCGCCCGGCCTTGCAATGCACCTGCGGCCGGATGCTCGGGATCTGGAACGCCCCGGCGTCCGACGCACAATCCTGCATCCATTGCCGGAACAGAACGGCCTGATCACCCTCTCAGGCGCGCCTCCTCGATTGCAGCCACCGGTGGCTGTTTCATTCCGCTTCCCCACCCTCTCCAACTCACATCCGTAGTCCGTCCTAGGCCATGGGTGTCGAATGGCTGGAACCAAGGGGTGAAAACAGGCAACCGAGTCAGTGAGCGAGGCGTGTACCTCTGGTGGATTG
>CAYPHP010000982.1:0-1526 GCA_964410045.1 uncultured Acidobacteriota bacterium
GTCCGCCGTTCGACAAAGATCCTTACGGCGCGATCATGAAAGAGGCGCGCGCCGGACGAAAATAGGGGCGGCCGTGTGCTACCATCGCGCGGATGGGACTACGGGCGTCGCTCATCGTTCTGGTGGGCATCAACATCCTGAACTTCTACGATCGCAATGTGGCCGGTGCGCTGACCGAGCCGATTCGTAAGGAGTTCAACCTTTCCGACACGCAGATCGGATTTCTGGGCAGCGCGTTCATCTGGTTGTACGCCATCGTCGGCGTGCCGCTGGGCAAGGTGGCCGATCATTGGAGCCGCCGCAAGCTTCTGGCCATGGGCGTGGTTGTGTGGAGCGCGCTGACGGCCTTCGCCGGCTTCGCCACCAATTACACCATGCTGCTGGTCTCGCGGTTGGGCGTAGCCGTGGGCGAAGCGGTAGCTGCGCCCACCGGCACCAGTTGGATCGGCGACATGTTTCCCGCGTCGAGCCGCTCGCGGGCCTTGGCCCTGTTCATGCTCGGCGTACCCATCGGGGGAGCGTTGAGCTATTTCTTCAGCGGACCGGTGGCGCAGGCGTTCGGATGGCGCGCGGCCATGGTCCTGGCGGCCGCTCCGGCGCTGCTGCTGATTCCCGTACTGCTGCTGCTGCCGGAGCCGGTCCGCGGAGCTTCCGAAGGTCATAGCGCTGGATCCGGCTCGGTGTGGACCATTCTCTCGATCCCCACCATGTGGTGGATCATCTTCTCCGGCGCGCTGATCAACTTCAACATGTACGCCATCGGCACGTTCATGCCGGCGTTTCTCAGCCGGGTGCATAACCTCACGCTGGCGCAGTCGGGAGTCGCTACCGGAATCGCTTTCCTGGCTGGCGGGGTCTTCGGGGGAGCCATGGCTGGCATCTGGGGCGACCGGATCATCCAAAGCCGTAAGGACGGGCGGATGCTCTCCGCGGCGGTGCTGGCGCTCGGCGCGACGCCGCTGGCTTACGTCGGCATCCAGCAGCCGGCCGGATCGATCACTGCCGCAGTCGTATTCCTGACCCTGGCCTACGGCGCGCTGAACGGCTACTACGGCCTGGTCTATTCCTCGATCCAGGACATCGTTGCCCCCGCGCTGCGCGGACGGGCCATGGGCGTCTACTTCATGGCCATGTACATGTGCGGCGCGTCGTTCGGACCGCTGCTCACCGGCAACCTCAGTGACCGCATGGCCCGCCGTGCCGCCGAAGCGGCCGGATCGCCGGTGATCACGGAAGCTTTCAAGGCTGTTGGATTGCAGCAAGCCATGCTGATCATCCCCGTACTCTCGCTGGCCCTGGCCGGCGTCCTCTATGTTGGGTCGCGTACCGTGGTCGGAGACATGGACCGGAGGAGGCTGGCGGCTGAAGCGGAGGCCTGATGGACATCCGCGAAGGGCAGATTCGCGCTTCGTTCCTGTTCGACGTGGCGGAGTCCCTTGACCTGAAGCGTTTGCCGGAGTTGCTGAAGACGGAAACCGGACGAGCCCAACTTCAGCCCAAGCCTTACACGCCCGCCTACGTGCAGT
>CAYPHP010000983.1:0-1522 GCA_964410045.1 uncultured Acidobacteriota bacterium
TAAGTGACTGAATCTATGATTATAAACCAGCGGGACGAACGGCTCGGATGAAGGCTGCGATCATCACCGCCGCCGGTGGCCCGGAGGTTCTGGAGCTGCGCGAGGTGGCGGCGCCGGCACCCGGCCCGCGAGAGATCCTCGTCAAAGTCGTGGCTGCGGGGTTGAACCGCGCCGACATGCTGCAACGCGCGGGCAAATACCCCGCTCCACCTGGAGTCCCGGCCGACATTCCCGGACTGGAATTTGCCGGCGAGGTCGCCGCACTCGGGCCGGAAGCGACGCGGTGGCGGCCCGGGCAGAGGGTCTTCGGCATCGTGGGCGGCGGAGCGCACGCGCAGTTCCTGGTCACCCACGAGGACACCGTGGCGGAGATCCCCGCCGCCCTCCCGTGGAATGTCGCGGCGGCGATACCCGAGGTGTACATCACCGCGCACGACGCGCTCCGGCAGGCCGGCGTGCGACCCGGTGAGTCGGTGCTTATCCACTCGGTCGGCAGCGGCGTGGGCATCGCCGCCGTGCAGCTTGCCCGCGTGATGGGCGCAGTGCCCTTTGGCACCTCCCGCACCACGGACAAGATCGAACAGGCGAGCGCCCACGGAATGAAAGCTGGCTTAGTCCTGAAAGACGACCTCACGCAGCTCAAGGAGTTCGCCGCTGCCCAGACGAAAAGGGGCTTTGATGTCGCACTGGACCTTGTTGGAGGACCTTACGTGGGCAGCACCGTACCCGCGATGGCGCTCCACGGCCGCATGATGCTCATCGGCACGGTGGCCGGGGGAAAGGCTGAACTTCCCCTGGGTCTGGTACTCAGCAAACGCCTCACCATCAAAGGAACAGTTTTGCGAGCGCGGCCACTCCCGGAAAAGATAGCCGTGACGCAGATCTTTGCCGCGGAGGTAGTGCCGCTGTTCGCCGCGGGCAAGTTGTGTCCGGTGATCGACAGCGAATTCCCGTTGTCCGAAGTCGCCGAGGCGCATCGCCGGCTGAGTTCGAATGCGACCTTCGGCAAAGTGGTTCTGCTCATCCCACACTGATATACTCCGGCATTCAGCAGCCTTACTCACAGGAGACTCCCTTCATGTTCCGTAGACTTGTATTTCTGGCCGTGCTTCTGACCGTCGCCGCCGCATCCGCGCAGACGTCGCCCGCGGCCGCGCCCGCGGGCTTCACCAAAGAGTTCCTGACCCAGCTGGACGATCTGGAGACCAAGACGGTCCGTCTGGCGGAAGCCGTACCGCAGGAAAAATACGCCTGGCGGCCTGGCGACGGCGTCCGTTCCATCGGCGAGGTGTATGCCCACATCACTGCCGGCAACTACGGCTTCACCCGTTCGCTGGGCGTGAAGGTGCCTGCCGGGCTTGATCTGCGCAACATCGAGAAGATCACCGACAAAGGCAAGATCGTCGCTGCCTTGAAGCAGTCCTTTGTTGACATCCGGGCCGCCGTCAGCGCCATGCCCGCAGCCGACCTGGAGAGGACCGTGAAGCTCTTCGGCAGGGACAGCAGTGAGCGGAACGTGCTC
>CAYPHP010000984.1:0-279 GCA_964410045.1 uncultured Acidobacteriota bacterium
CCAGATTCTGCAAATCCATCTTGACGAGTTCGCAGAGAGGGTCTTGCAAACGTCGACCGAGCGACACCACGCTGCGGGTGGCCCCGTCAAGCTGGGGGAACTCTTCCCGACCAAGGGAACTGGTTGAATACTGCGTCGCCCCGGCCTCGCTGACGATGACGTAGGAGACGTCGGGGAGAGCCTCGGCAATCAAGGACGCGATCAGCTCTTCGGTCTCGCGCGAGGCTGTGCCATTGCCCTAGGCGTTGTCCTGTATCTGGTGTTCCTTGTCGTTTTCCT
>CAYPHP010000984.1:289-1521 GCA_964410045.1 uncultured Acidobacteriota bacterium
TGACGAATTCCAGGAGCTTGGCCTTGGCCTCAGCCTTGCGGTCGGGAGTTGGTTCCGCGGAGGCAGCTTGCTCGGCTGCAGGCGCGACAGGTGTTGTCTCGAGAGCTTCGCTCGCTGCTAGCGACTCGTCGGTCGCAGGCGGCGTGATGATCTCTGCAGCCTCCGGCGCGGGCGTCCCGGTCGCCGGCACATCCGTTGAAGCGACGGGCTGCTCGGTTACGTTCTCCGCCGCGGGCAGTTCTGCCGGGACGGGAGTTTCCACACTCTCGAGGGCAGGAGTAGGCTTCTTCTCGTCTTTCCTTTTCCGCTTCTCCCATTTGTGGGAGGCGCCGCCGCCGAAGGGATAGATCGTCGTGCTAGCGAGCAAAGCGCCTTTCTCGTCCAGGGCGGCAAGCTTGCAACCGGTTCGATATGCTGGATCGATGGCCAGGACGCGGCGGCATGTCACTGGCGGCTGGAGGAGCAACCGCCGCAGATTGCGGGCAGCGACGGAGATGGCATGATCTTCGGCTCGCTCGGTGAGGTCCCGGCGAATCTCCCGCTCAATGCTGGGCGCGAGAAGACGAGTGACGGCATCCTGCGCGATGGTCTTGAGTAGTTCGGCGTGTGGATGATCAGCCAAGGGCAGCAGTTCCAGGACGTAGCCGTGCAACCGATCCAGCGGAGCTTCCATCTTGACTTTGATGACGTTTTCCCGCTCGCCGCGGTTAAGAGCCATCATTAGGTGCAGCGGCATGTGGCGGTACGCTTCGTTGAACTGGAAGAACTCCTTGAACTCCTGGCCCTGCCCCTCGGCGACCGTCTCACTCTTGGACGTGACAAGCCTCCCAAAATCCCAGAGGAATCGTCTACCGTTGTCGCGCACCTCGGGCAGTTCGGCAATTTGCTCGGCGAGGATGTGCCCGACGCCGGTCAGAATGTCCTCGACGGTGGCCAGGGGCGACTGCACGGCGGCGTTGCTCACCACCAGCACACCCACCGGATGCGAACCAGCGAGCGCGTTGGTCACAAAGCGGCTGGCATGGCACTCGTAACACAACTGGTCCATGTCGTTTTGCATCCGCATGAAATGACGGCCCTGGCCGTTTCCAGAAATGTAGGGCGGCGCACCGGGGTCAAACGGTTCCATTTCCTGAAAATGGACTTCATGGCAGGTTGCGCAAGCCGCCTGACCTCCCCGCATGGTTCCAAGCAGGTCTTCACTGGCTGGGGATTGGAGATCCGGGCGCACG
>CAYPHP010000985.1:0-1520 GCA_964410045.1 uncultured Acidobacteriota bacterium
CCGCATGTGTCGTCGGAATTGTGGGAGATGCTGGGACACCGCGATTACCTGGTGCGCGCAGCGTGGCCGAAGTACCGGGCCGTTCTGGCTCAGGATGAGGAATTCGAGGTGGTGATTCAGATTAACGGCAAGGTGCGCGGGAAGATTGTGGTGAGCGGCGGGCTGGGCGAGCAGGAACTGCTCGACCGCGCACGCGCTGAAGCCGCCGTTGCGCAGCACCTGAACGGCAAGAGCGTGGTGAAGTCCATCGTGGTGCCGAACAAGCTGGTGAAATGAAGGAATTGCGTGATTGAATCATCGGGCCATTGAGCCATTGTTGTGGATTTCGCTGTGCCCCTGCACCTTCGTGACCTCCATAGCTCAAGATTACAAGCACCGGGCGACAAACGAAGGCTGGCTTTGGCTGTAAACTGTCGACTGTGAACTGTGGACTCTGAGGAATAGATGACAACCTACGGCGGAATCGTCGTACTGGATTTTGGCGGGCAGTATACGCAGTTGATTGCCCGGCGGATCCGCGAGCAGAACGTTTTCTCCGCGATTCTTCCCTGCAACGCCGCCCTGAAAGAAATTGAGCAGTACCGGCCGGTGGGGCTGGTGCTGAGCGGCGGGCCGAGTTCGGTGCACGATCCGACGGCGCCCGCGTGCGACCCTTCTGTGCTTCGCATGGGCGTGCCCGTGCTGGGCATCTGCTACGGGCTGCAATGGATCTCCCACACGCTGGGCGGAGAAGTGCGCCGCGCCACACGCAGCGAATACGGGCCCGCGCAACTGGAGATCCGCAATGGGTGCCCGCTCTTCCGCGATTTTCCCGCTACGCTGAAAATCTGGAACAACCACGGGGACGACGTGGTGCGCATCCCCGAAGGCTTCCGCGTGTGCGGCGAAACCAACCGGGTGATCGCCGCGATTGAAGATCCGCAGCGGCGCCTCTATGCCGTGCAATTCCATCCGGAAGTGCGGCACACCGACCGGGGCGAGCAAATTCTCCGGAACTTCGTGTACGAAATCTGCCAGGCCAAGCCGAATTGGAGCGGGGAAGCATTTATTTCGGGGACCGTGGAGCGCATCCGCAGGCAGGTGGGGAGCGAGCGCGTAATTTGCGCGCTTTCCGGCGGAGTGGATTCCGCGGTCGCGGCCGCGCTGGTGCATCGCGCCATCGGCGAGCAACTGGTGAACGTGTTCGTGGATACGGGCGTGCTGCGCAAGAATGAGTTTCACGACACGCTCGAACTGCTGCGCGGCAAGCTGAAGTTGAACGTAGTGGGTGTAGATGCTTCCGCGCGTTTCCTGGCGCAGCTTGCCGGCGTCACCGACCCGGAAGAGAAGCGCAAACGCATTGGCCGGGAGTTCATCGCCGTGTTTGCCGACAAGGCAAAGAAGCTGGGCAGCATCAAGTATCTGGTGCAGGGAACGCTGTATCCTGACGTGATTGAGTCGGTCTCCGTGAAAGGGCCGTCCGCGACGATTAAGACGCATCACAACGTCGGCGGGCTGCCGAAGGAGATGACGTTCGAGGT
>CAYPHP010000986.1:0-1519 GCA_964410045.1 uncultured Acidobacteriota bacterium
TCGCGCCGCACCACCAGAAGAAGAAGAAATGCCGGCAACCAGACAAACTTCACCCAGATCACGGCCAGCAACAGTCCTGCGGCCAGCGGACGGCGCGTCTCCAGTAGAGTGAAGACTCCCGTCAATATCGCCAAAAGGAGTAGGGTGTCCTGCCCGACGTTCAAGGCCACGATGCCCGGAACAAAGACCGCAAGCAGCGCGGCCATGGCGGGTTCTTTGGTGCGGCGAACGGCCCACAAACCAAAACCGAATCCGGCAGCGGCGTTCAGTGTCAGCCAGACGGCCGCGGCCGTCTGCGGAGGAATCCAGCGCAAAGGCTGGTAGAACGGCGGCCGGATCGACGGCAGTGGTCCGGACTCCTGCAGGGCCGCAAAATCGAGCAGCGCCGGCCTCCCGCGAGTAAAACGGTAGTGCGCCATCCCCGCGCTCACCAGCAGGCTCGTCGCCAGCGCCAGCAGGCAGAAAGTACGCATCAGCTACCCGCGCATCTTTTCGAGGATTTTCGCAATCCGCCGGCTGGCCTGACCATCGCCGTACGGGTTGTGTGCACGGCTCATTGCTTGATACGCGGCGGGAATGTCCAGAAGCTCGTCGACGGTCTCGACAATGCGATTGGTATCGGTGCCAGTAAGTCGCACCGTTCCAGCCTCCACGGCTTCCGGCCGCTCGGTGACCTCGCGCATCACCAGTACCGGCTTGCCCAGCGACGGCGCTTCCTCCTGAATCCCTCCGGAATCCGTCAGGATCAAGTACGACGATTGCATCAGCCCAACGAATGGGACATAGGAAAGCGGCTCGATCAGGTGCACGCGCGGCAGGTTGCCGAGCATCTGTTTGACCGGACGCTGCACGTTGGGGTTCAAGTGCACGGGATAGACGATCTCGACGTCTTTCCTGCGAGCAATGCGCCGTAACGCCCGGCAGATACGCTCCAATCCTGCCCCAAAACTCTCGCGGCGGTGTCCGGTCACCAGGATGATCTTGCGTTCCGGCGGTACAGGACGAAGTCCCGGCACTGTGGGCCAGCGCCCCTTGAACCGCCGGCAGGTTTCGAGCAATGCGTCCACGACGGTGTTGCCGGTCACGTGAATGGACTCCTCGCGAATCCCTTCGGCAAGCAAACATTGCCGGGCGCGTTCGGTCGGCGCAAAGTGGAGGTCGGCGAGATGGCTGGTCAGCCGGCGGTTCATCTCTTCGGGAAACGGCTGGCGCATGTCATGCGTGCGCAACCCAGCCTCAACGTGGGCCACCCGTACTCCTTGATAGAACGCCGCCATGGACGCGGCTAGCGTCGTGGTGGTATCGCCCTGCACGATCACCCAGTCGGGTCGCTCCGCCTCGATCACCGGGCGGAGTTTGGTGAGACACCGGGCGGTAAGATCGAAGAGATCCTGGCCGGGGCGCATCACCTTCAGGTCGTGATGGGCTCTCAGGGAAAATGCTATCAGCACCTGGTCGAGCATCTGACGGTGCTGCGCGGTGACGCAGACCCGGACTCGGAATCGCCGGCGAGCCTGGA
>CAYPHP010000987.1:0-1518 GCA_964410045.1 uncultured Acidobacteriota bacterium
CTCGAACGACTCGCGCTCCATCACGTGGCACCAGTGGCAGGTGGAGTAGCCGATGGAGAGGAAAATCGGCTTCTGTTCGCGGCGAGCTTTTTGGAACGCTTCGTCGCCCCAGGGATACCAATCCACTGGGTTGCCGGCATGCTGCAAGAGATAAGGGCTCTTTTCGTTGGCCAGGTGATTCATGTGTCGTTGTTTGTATTGGTTCGACTTAACGCGCTGCTTGGGAGTGAGCCCAGGAGTATACAACCAAGCCACGAGCCCCAGAAACAAAAGCCCCGGCGCTGCCAGGAAGAGCCCAACCTGGAGGCGCTGGTTCACCACAGAGGCACAGAGGGCACAGAGCCCGGAATCACGCTACAGCCGGATTCGTTCGCAGGGTGCGGATGGACCGCGCGGCCATCGGACGCACGTGACGTTTCTTCACCCGCAGGCGGCTCTTGTGTTTAAGGGCTTGGCGTTCCAACCGGTCCAAGGCTTCGTCCAGGGAAGCGCGCAGCTCCCGCGTGGACCCGATACCGACCACCGCGTGGTCGCGAAGGTTCACGGTGATTTCCACCAGCAGCAGGTGCCGCTCCTTAGCCACGATCACGCGCGTCTCCATGGCCGGCCGCGTGCCCACCACTTTCTGCAGCTTCTTCAATCGGGTCTCGACTTCCTGACGCACTACCGCGGGTACTTCCAGATTTCCTCCGGTGTAATGAACGTTCATCGAAAGCCTCCGTTGAAACGTCAGTTCTTGACCCGGCGCTGGTGGGTCGAGGGGATCTTGAGATCCTCGCGATATTTGGCCACCGTGCGGCGGGTCACCTGGATGCCCTGGGATTGCAGCATGCGAGTGATTTGATCGTCGGTCAGGGGGTGCGCCGGATCTTCTTCTTCGATCATCTTCTTGACGCGGCGCTTCAGGACCAACAGCGATGTTTCATGGCCTGAGGGGCCTTGGACCGCTTCGGAGAAAAAGTAGCGCAGCTCCAGGACTCCCTGGGGCGTGTGCGCGTACTTGTTGGCTACCGCCCGGCTGACCGTAGAGGGATGCACGCCGACTTCTTCGGCCACCTCCTTAATCATCATGGGTTTCAATGCGTCGATTCCGTGGCTGAGAAAATCTTCCTGCCGGCTGAACACCGCGTGGCAGACCTTCAGGATGGTCTGCTTGCGCTGCTCGATGTTCTTCATGAGCTGCATGGCCGACGTGTAGCGGTCCTTGATGTAATTGCGCACGTCCTTGTCGGCGTTGCCGCGGCCCAGCATCTTGCGGTACGAGAGGTTCAGGCGGAGTTGGGGCAGGTCTTCCTCGTTCAGGATGATCTGCCACTCGTCGCCGACCTTGGTGACGTAGACATCCGGCTCGATCAGCCTCGGCTCAGCCTTGTTGTAACGCTGGCCCGGACGCGGATCCAGCCGCTTCAAGAACTCCAGCGATTCCTCGATCACCGGGACCGGCTTGCCCAAGGCCTTGGCGATGTCCTTGATCTGGCGGTTCTGGACCTGGGGCAGGTAATCGAAAACCACCTGCCA
>CAYPHP010000988.1:0-1518 GCA_964410045.1 uncultured Acidobacteriota bacterium
GATGTTCGAGGTCCATGGGGTGGGCGGCAAATGCTCCTCGCGCGAGCGGATTATATACAGATTGTTCGAAGCTTGTAACGAAAGGGTTTGACGTAAAAGCCGACAAGTTTTGAATCCCCGCGGTGGCCCGTCTCGTCCATTCTGCATGCTTCACCACACCACATTCTGAGGAACACGTAATGAACGCTACTGCCGTCCAGGCTATCCGAGCTTTTGAAGTCCAGGGCGCCGGCATCGACACGCTGCGTCCGATTGACACTCCATTTCCCGACCTTGCGCCGGACCAGGTGCTGGTCCGCATCAAGGCGGTCTCACTCAACTATCGCGACCTGATCACGGTTCGCGGTGAATACGGCCTGGCCACGCCGCTGATCCCCGTATCCGACGGAGCGGGAGAAGTCGTGAGCGTGGGCTCGGCAGTCAAGGAATACAAAGAAGGGGACCGCGTGGTGGGACTCTTCCGGCCGACATGGCAGGGCGGAGAGCCGTCGAAGGAAAAGCTGGCCCTGGCCCTCGGGGGCACACTGCCGGGGCTCTTGCGGCAGTACGCCGTCTTCACCGAGCCGGGCATTCTGCCCATCCCGGCGCACTTGAGTCTTGAAGAGGCGGCTACGCTGCCGTGTGCTGCCGTGACCGCGTGGAATGGGCTGGTAGTCCACGGCGGGCTGAAGGCGGGCGAGACAGTCCTGGTGCAGGGCACCGGCGGCGTCTCCATCTTTGGGCTGCAATTCGCCAAGCTGTTCGGTGCACGGGTGATCGTGACCTCAAGCAGCGATGAGAAGCTGGAGCGCGCGCGGCAACTCGGCGCCGACTTCACCATCAACTACCGCCGCGATCCGGACTGGGAAAAGACGGCGCTGAAGCTGACGAATGGCGAGGGCGCGCACCACATCCTGGATGTGGCCGGCACGGAGAGTTTCAGCAAGGCGCTGGAAGCAGCAGCGGTGGGCGGGAAAATCTATGCCGTCGGGTTCCTTTCGGGGAAAGCGACGTCCATCTCGCTCCTGCCGATGATCCGCAAGATGCTACGCATCCAGGGACTATCGGTGGGGCACCGCGATTCGTTCATCGAGATGAACCGTGCGATCGCGCTGCACAAGGTGCGCCCAGTGATCGACAAGGTGTTCCCATTCGCGGAAGCGCCCGCAGCGTTCCGCTACATGGAGACCGCGAACCACTTCGGCAAGATCGTCATCAAGCTCTGAGGCGAGCCGGGGGTCGCAATGGACGCTACCTCTCCTGTCCACGCCTCCCCCGGCCTTCAGAAAGTCCGTTCCGCGACGGCTCCAAGCGCGTTGGACCAGGCGGTAGTGGTATCCTGCTGCGTCCTTTGGAGGTCTTCATGCGCAAGTGCCTGCTGGTCATCATCCTCAACGTCATCCTCGTCACTTCTTTTGCTTCAGCCCAGCAGGCCGACCCCACGCAATGGCGCGATGAGACGGTGCAGCACCTGCGCGAGCTCATCAAGCTCGACACCAGCAACCCGCCGGGCAATGAGATCCTGGCCGCGCGCTACAT
>CAYPHP010000989.1:0-1518 GCA_964410045.1 uncultured Acidobacteriota bacterium
GCCAGTTCCGCGCCTAGCTCCTTGGCGTCGCCCAGCCGTTGCATCAGGCGCTCCAGCCCGTCGTCTGAGAAGAAGACTTCACTGATTAGGGCGATGGTCAGATTTGTACCGGGCATGAGACTTGCCTCCTTTGTCCGCTTGGAACGCTCGGAAAGTCAAAAGGCAAAGCGCAAAAGTCAAAAGTCAAAAGTACGAATCCTCTCCCTCAAGCCGCGGCCGGCGACCGCCATTTGGCGGTGAACTCCGCCAGGATCTCGCGCAGCCCCGGCGCAGTCTGCTCTTCCAGATCGTAAGTGACGCGCAACGTGGGTTTGTTCAAGTGCAGCACGCCGGTCAAGTCGGCGGGCGTGGCCAGCAACACCACGTCGCAGGGGGTGGCGTTGATGGTCTCTTCCAGATCCCGGCACTCGATTTCGCTGTAGCCCATCGCCGGCAGCAGTCCGCTCAAGTGGGGATAACGCTCAAACGTCTCGCGCAACGACCCCACAGCGTAGGGCCGCGGATCCACCAATTCCGCCGCGCCGTACAGGCGGGCAGCGATCAGGCCGGCGCCCAGGGCCATTCCTCCCTGCGTCAGCGTTGGACCGTCCTCCACCACCAGCACTTGTTTCCCGGCGATCTGGCCCGGGTGATCGACCGTCACCGGAGACGCGGTCTCCACCACGCGGGCAAATGGGTTGATGCGGCGCACGTTGGCGCGCACCGTTTCCACCGCCGAAGCCGGCGCCGTGTCCACCTTGTTGATCACCACCACATGGGCGCGCCGCAGGTTCACTTCCCCGGGGTGGTAGATCGTCTCGTGCCCCGCGCGGTGCGGATCAGCCACCACAATCTCCAGGTCCGAGCGGAAGAACGGCGTATCGTTATCGCCGCCGTCCCACAGGATCAGGTCGCCTTCCTGCTCGGCTTGGCGGAGGATCGCGGCGTAATCCGTCCCGGCGAAGACCACGCGGCCGTCAGCCAGGTGAGGCTCGCATTTCTCGCGTTCTTCAATCGTGCAGTGGGCACGCCGCAGGTCTTCGCGGGCGGCAAAGCGCTGCACTGTTTGCGCGGTCAGGTTCCCGAAGGGCATGGGAGGCCGGACGATGACAACTTTCCAGCCCTGGTCTTCCAGCAGCGCAGCGACCCGCCGGGAGAGCGGGCTCTTGCCGCATCCGGTGCGCACTGCGCAGACCGAAACCACCGGCACGCGCGCCAGCAGTTGGGTATGCGCCTCGCTCAGCAGCCAGAAGTCTGCGCCCGCGGCCAGCGCCCGCGACGCCAGGTGCATCACTTCGCGATGGGAGACGTCGCTGTAGGAGAACACCACCGCGTCCACGGCGTGCTCGCGGATCGCCACTTCCAGCTCCGCTTCCGGCAGCACGGGAATCCCTTCCGGGTAGAGCGGCCCGGCCAGTTCGGCGGGATAGCGCCGGTGCGCCAGGCCGGGGATTTCGGTCGCGGTGAAGGCCACCACGCGGAACATGGAATTCAAGCGGAACACGACGTTGAAATTGTGGAAGTCGCGACCCGCTGCGC
>CAYPHP010000990.1:0-1517 GCA_964410045.1 uncultured Acidobacteriota bacterium
CTGACCAGCACTCTGGTTCCATAGTCTTTGTTGACGCCTTGTAACCGGGACGCAATGTTGACGGCATCCCCGAGGACCGTATAGGCGAGCCGGTCACGCGATCCCATGTTGCCCACCACCATCGGGCCGGTGTTGATCCCGATGCCCAGGTCAAGTTGCGGATTGCCCCGTTCTTTCCACTGGGCGCGCAGTTCGTGCAGCCGCTGGACCATATCGAGCGCCGTGGCGCAGGCCCTGGTGGCATGATCGGGCTGGTCCATCGGCGCGTTCCAAAACGCCATGATCTCATCGCCGATGTATTTGTCCAGCACGCCGTCATGCCGGAACACGATCTCCGTCATCGCACTCATGTAGTCGTTCAGGAGCGCCACGAGGGCTTGCGGTTCCATGGCTTGTGAGAGGGTCGTGAATCCGCGAAGGTCGCAGAAGAAAGCGGTCATCGTGCGGGTTTCGCCTCCCAGGGTGAGCCGCTCGGGCCGGTTCAGGACCCACTGGCTGACGGAAGGCGAAAGGTAGCGCGCCATGACGTCCCGCATCGTCCGTTGCTGCGCTTGTTCGAAGAGCAGGCGGTAGATTTGGCTGACTGCGAAGCCGAGCGACAGCGCGGCGGGAGGATAAATCAGATTCAAGAGCGTCCCCTGATCGAAGAGGATCCCGCCGGCCAGGAGATACAGGAGCAGCAGCCCCAACAATCCCATTGCCGCGCGAACGGGACGGAGCAGCGCCGCGAGCCAGGTTCCGATCAACGCGGCCACGCACACGAGCAGGCTCGTCAGCGGTGCGGAGATTGGCTCGAGATAGCGCTGGCCGAGAATCGTTTCGACGATATTGGCCTGGACTTCCACGCCCCACATTCTGGTTTCGGCCGTCGTGGGCGTGGCAAACTCGTCCACACCGCGAATGGTCAACCCCAGGAGCACGATTTTGTCCCGTACGACGTCGGGTGAGAATGACCCGTTGAGCAGGTCCACGAAGGGAAGAACGGCGAACGCACCGCCTCGCTCAGGACTCGACGGAGGTCCGAGGAAGTTGATGAGCATGCGGCCGTTGTCGATCAACGGAATGGCCCGCCCGGCTCCATAGGCGGTCTCGTCTGTGGCGTCGGCGTCGAGCACGGCCGGTCGCCGGACATAGCGCGCGACGGTCGCCAGTGCCAGCTCCGGATGCACCTGCCCCTTCGCTTCCAATAACAGCGGCAGACTGCGGACGACCGTATCGCGATCCGTGGTGACGTTGACCGTTCCTTCTGCTACCGCAGCGGACCGGATAGCGGCGGCGGGAGAGACGAACACCTCGAACTCCTGCGCGACCCCGGGCCGTGGATGAAGCGCTTTGGGCCCTTGAGCTTCGAGCGGCGCAATCACGTTGCCCATCTGTTGCATCGCGGCGATCAGATGCGGGTCGTCCGGTTTGGCCGCGTCGAAGAAAATATCGAGCACCACCACGCGCGCGCCTGCTGCGCGCAGGGCCTCCAGGGCCTGCGCATAGAGCGTGCGAGGCCAGTTCACCAGCGGGCC
>CAYPHP010000991.1:0-1291 GCA_964410045.1 uncultured Acidobacteriota bacterium
AGATACAGTTGCGAATGAGTTGCAATAAAGAGAACATTGGGCCATGCCGGACAACGATGCAAAGGCCCGACGCTTGAGCTCCGATACCCGTCCGGACATCGCCAGCCCCGGCGGCTGGCGCGGCGACTCCAGCACACTCAAGAGCCTGGCGGAGGTGAACGCGACCGTGGCCGTCCCCGCCATCGGCGGGCTGTGGTGGCAGGCGCGCCGCGAAGCCGCTACACCCGGGTGGACCGGGGTTCAGCTCGGCGGCCCGAGGAATGCGATTGGTCCACGCTTGTCTCCGGACGGCCGTACTCTGGCCTTTGTGGCTATCGTGGACGGGCAAACGCAACTCGCGGTGATGAATCCAGTCTCCGGCAACTGGATGGCCCTGACGCATGAGCGATCGGCGGGCAGCATGTTAACGATTTCCTGGTCGCGGGACGGTACGAAAATCTATTTCGACCGTTTAATCGGCAGCACCGGAAGTATCCACAGCGTGCCTGCGCTGGGTGGCGATGAGCGCCTTGTCCTGGAAGACGCCGAGAGTCCGGAGGTGCTTCCGGACGGCAGCCTCGTCGTCATCCGCGTCAACCCAGAAGGCCAGCATCAGGTGCACCGCTTCTGGCCGTCGACAGAGAACATTCAGGCCCTGCCCTTCCTGAGTTCTAATTTCGTGTCCTTCGGGGGAATGCGGGCCTTCGCGGATGGCCAAGAGGTGGCCCTGCTGGGCCGGCCGCTGGTGGATTCGCAAGAGAGGACTTCCCCGGGGGCGTACGCGTTGGACTTGAAATCTCTGCGGACCCGGCGGCTCTTTCCATTTACGGAGATCCTGGGATGGCAAGTGCTGGTTCCCTCCGCTGATGGGCGCTCGGTCTTCACCGGCGTTCGGACAGGCAATCTCTACCGCATAGTGATGGGAGCCAGCGATGGTTCCGGATCACCACGCACTGCCCTGACCCTGACGAATCCGTTGTCGGGACTCGATGTGGCTGCGGACGGGAGTCTCTATACGACCCAGACCGAGACGTCACTCGAGGTGCTCCGTTTTCCGACGAGTGGCGGCGTCGCCGAAAAGCTGGTGGAGGCGTCCGTCCCCTTCCCACCTCCCTACGTGCTCCAACTCCCCGATGGCCGCTTTCTCTTCCAGGGATACCCGGCTGGCCGATCGCGTTTGTTGGTTGCCGATCGGGGCAAAGACCCAGCTCCTCTTGTGGAAACCGAGGAGATAACGGCCCAGCCCATGGCTTTGTTGGGTGACCGGCAAGTAGCTTTGCTTGCTGGCAGTGACAGCGACAACTTGGGAGTA
>CAYPHP010000991.1:1301-1515 GCA_964410045.1 uncultured Acidobacteriota bacterium
CGCGAACCAAGGGGCTCCAGATAAAAAGCCTGGCTTCCTCTCCTGACGGGAAGACTCTCTACTATGCGGCAGGGGGAGGCATCTGGTCGATTCCGGCCGAGGACGGAGAGGCGCGCGAGCTCACCCGGGGGAACGCTATAGCGGTTGACCCGCACGCTCAAGAGTTGGTGGTGCAACGCTTCGAGAAGGATGGAGCGCACTTGTTCCGGTTGGC
>CAYPHP010000992.1:0-1505 GCA_964410045.1 uncultured Acidobacteriota bacterium
CCGGCCCGGATACCCATTTCATCGTGCGCTGGCCCCAAGGCAATGTGCGGCTGACGCCCGCCGTGCGGGTGAGCGGTTCGCATTCGCTGGAGATCAGCGAGGTCGCCGGCGACGATCGCGTGAGCGAGTTTCAGGGCTACGTGCCCCTCCAGGAGCGCGGAATCCTGACGATGCGTTTCGCGCTGCTGGTGGCGACGCCGGCAGAGGAACTCAACGTCGCGCTGGCGGGCCCCGAGCATTTTTCACTCGGGAAGAACGGCATCGCCTTCTGGCTGCGCACGCGGGACGGTTACCTGCAACACTACTCGGACAGCATCTGGCGCAAGCTGTTTCTGGTGACGCCGTTTGTCTGGTATCAGGTCGAGGTGCGCTACAACATCGACGCCGGCGAGTACGACCTGGTGATCCGGCAGGAAGGGCGCGCGGATCCGGCCGTATCGCTCTCCGCCCAGCCGAACGCCGCAAGCGAGCCGGGATCGGCGGTGAGCAAATACTCGTTCGTGGCGACGCCCCCCGGACGCGATACCTCGAACGTCGCCTATTACATCGACCTGTTCATCTGGACCGGAGACGCAAAGGCAGTCCCGCCGTTTGTGGCGCCCGGACGGCGCAGCTTCTTCGTGGAGTCGCTGGGGAAGTGGCGCGAGCCGGCCAGCGAGATGGAGAAGGCCGGCGACGCTGCGTTCCGCGAGAAGAACTACCAGGGCGCACGCCAGTCCTACGAACAGGCGCTCTCTTCCGCGGATCAACAGGCGGTGTGGTTCATCCGTCTGAAGCTGGCGGACGTGGCTTACCTGCTGGGCGATCTGGAGACGGAGCGCCGCCTTCGGGAAGCTGTCTACGGCGCGTGGCGGGCCAGATGAACACGGAACCGGAATGGAACACAGATGAACGCAGATCGCGACACGGATGAACGCGGATGCGTTCCCGCGAACCCGCAGGCTGCGATGACGCGGTCAACCCGGCCCGGACCAGGGGCTTCGTGGCCAGCCCGCGGAGCGGTCCGCCGAGTCACAGCCCCGGCGTAAGCCCGGGGTCATGTTCCCTTTTCACCTCCGGAACCCTGTACTGGCCGCGGCTTCGCCGCGCGTTGCTTCGCGTTCCTATCTATAATCTCTAGATCGTCGTGAGTTCCCAGGCCCAAGCCGTTTCCACTCGCATCCCGGGCTCCGGGCGGCAGGCCGTGGAGTGGTTTTTCGATCTCTCCCTCTTCCTGTTTGTCACCACGGGATTTGTGGCCGTCACTTCCACCGGCAAACTGGACCTGTTCACCGTCGTGATCGTCAGCCTGGCGCTGGGACTGCGCGCCCTGGCGTTCCTCGGCGGCACGCGGATTCAGATTCAGCCCGCTACGGTCACCCGGCTTACCGTGGCGTACATGTTTTTCTACGCCGCCGACTACTTCTTCATCTCGGGCAGCTTCGTTTCCGCCACCGGACACCTGGTGTTCTTCCTGCTGGTGGTGAAGCTGTTCTCGGCCGCCACCAACCGCGACTATCTGTACC
>CAYPHP010000993.1:0-1501 GCA_964410045.1 uncultured Acidobacteriota bacterium
ATCTCTACTTCAACCTCGCCGCCAGGAAGAAGAACCTGGAGCTGCAGTACAGGGGCCTCGCGCTGAGGTTACCCTAGCCATCCACCAAAGCGCGAATCCCGCAGGCCGCGGCGGCTTTGTTCACCGCCGAATCCCGTGATGCAAGAGGCAGGCCAAGACGCTGGGCCAGTTCGAGATAGGCGGCATCGTAGACGGTCAACCCCCACCTCTGCGCAAGATCAAGCGTTCTTGCCCAGACAGCCCGTGAGCTGTCATCGTCGATCTCGGCATTCAGCTTGTCCAACGCCCGCCGCGCCCGCACCAAGTGACCAGGTTCAACGCGCTTCCGGCGTCGCAGCGTCAATAAGCTATTCGCCACTTCGTAGGGCCAGAGGGAGGGAACCACCACTCGAGCACCCGATTCGACGTGCGACAACAACCGGTCTGTGGCTCCGCTGGATTGTGATTCAAGAGTCCAGGCCAGGGCCACGGACGCGTCCACCACAAAGGCGTTCAACGCCGTCCGGCCTTGATCGCCGCCTTGATCTCGCGGTCGGATAGCGGCTTGAAGCCCCGGCGTCCACGGATCTCTGCACGGAGAGAACGCATCTCCTGGACCGCTTCCTGCACTTGGGCACGGCTCGCTCGGCCCTCCGGAATCATTCGGGCTACCGGCCGTTCGTGACGGGTGATGACCACTTCCTCGCCCCGCGCCACGCGCCGGAGAAGGTCACCGAACCGGGTCTTCGCTTCGAAGGCGCTCATGGTTCTCATAGAATTTACTGGTTAATGACCAGTGTAAGTTGTTCAGGTCGTCCGGTCAAGGCCAGAGGGAGAAGGGAACAAGAGAAGCGGCGGGCGGCCAAAACCTTCTTCCCTCGCCCACCGGGACTCCAGTTCGCGAGAGAAAGGGTCCCCACAACGGCCCATACTTTCACCGTATACGAAAGAGAGTATCCTCGGGTCGAGGTTCCCCCAAGACCTCGTGCGGCCGGGACACCGGACGCGTTAGGCAGTACTAGATTCTCGCGGAGGAGGCTCCACCATGTTCAGGAAGTCATCGCTGGTTATTCTCGTTATCCTGGTGCTCGCCGCGTTCAGCGCCCAGGCGCAGAACTGCCGCAACAGCATGTTCAAGGGGGTTTACAGCGCCCAGGCGGTGGGCGACTTCGTCGCCGTGCCGGGGATTCCACCGGGACCCACCGCGCGGGTAGGAAGGGTCGAAGTGGATGGCCGTGGAAACGCGGCGATCCAAGCCGTCCTCAGCCTCAACGGGCTCATCCTCGAAGAGAACTACGGGGGCTCCTATATCGTCAATCCCGATTGTACGGCCTCCATCACGCTGCTGGTTCCCTTCCCCGGAGTTCCTTTCCCGATCCCGTTCACTTTCTCCGGTGTGCTATCGGATAACAACCGCCAGATGGACATGATCCTGCTGAATCCCCCTGGCACCACGGTCCGCATCATGCTGCGCCAGCAGGCGCGCTCGAACTGTTCAAACGCCGACCTGGCCGGCGGCCAC